>JALOCA010000014.1 GCA_023227965.1 Lentimicrobiaceae bacterium
AAAAGAGATCAGTATAACAATGTGGTATCCTTTAAATTAATATATATTTTCAACGAAAACCTTGAAAACTTCGACAAAGTAAAAAAATAGGAACATAACTAATGACAAACCCTACTACGGACTTCTGGATTGAACATCTTAAATTACAGCCCCATCCTGAAGGAGGTTGGTTTCGCGAATTTTACCGTTCGCAGGAAATACTAACCCGACAGCATCTTCCCGAAAGATTTTCGGGGAACCGCAATTTTTCAACAGCGATTTATTATTTACTTCAGTATCCTGATTTTTCGGCTTTTCACAAAATAAAAAGCGATGAAATCTGGCATTTTTATGCTGGCGATTCCCTTGTAATCCATATTATTACACCCGAAGGGGACTATCATGAATTGTCCTTGGGATCCCATCCAGAGAAAGGGGAACAATTAACGGGTGTGGTTTCACAGGGTTGCTGGTTTGCCGCCTCACCTAAGTATGCAGGTGCCTATGCACTTGTGGGCTGTACAGTATCTCCCGGTTTTGACTTCAGCGATTTTGAATTGGCAAACAGAAGTGAAATTCTGAAGTTGTTTCCTCTACACCAAAAAATTATTACTGAGTTTACCCGGGAAAAGTAAATGAATTATATGCTTGATTGCTGGATAGCTATATGTCTATGTAAAAAATAATAGGAATTATCTGGCGAAGCTACGAGTGCAGAAATAAATAAAAATCTTTTGTCAGTGAAATATATTCATTAGTATATTTGTCATCAATAGTGAGGATAGTCAGGTGATTTTCCGTGGAGACCCTTTTCTTCTTCGAAAATTCCAGCAAAACCCGGCTAGTCCTTTTCCCTTCTTTTGGAATAATTTCCGTTTTTCTTGTCGTTACAAAATTATTCAACAATGCTTTTTGTTCGAATAATGAAAAAATTTCTATGGGGGCTATCACCGAAAACAGACCCTCTGGTGATAATAGTTGATTTACGGCATTGAACAACTCTTCCGGAGGCAAATTGTCGTTGTGGCGGGCAAGATTTTTCCGGTAAGTGGAAGCTTTCAGAGATTGATTAAAAAAAGGAGGATTGCATACAACTGCGTCAAAAAGACCAGGTTGGCTGTTTGTAAATTCTTGTAACGAAGTGTGAATTACGGTGATTTTTTGGTGCCATTTACTCGATACAACGTTAGCAATGGCTTGTTGTACAGAAAGAAAATCAATATCAATAGCTGTAACCAAGGCGTTAAACCTTTGTGCGAGCATCAGGGAGATAATACCGCAGCCAGTTCCTATTTCAAGAATAGGTCCGGCATGGGAAACATTTGCCCATGCACCTAACAAAACGGCATCAGTTCCCACTTTCATGGTACTTTTGTCGTGCTCTACGGCGAATTGTTTGAAATGAAAGGTTGTTGCCAATGGGTAAATTAAAGATAAATATCTATAAGTCCTTCAGGTGATTTGATGTATAAAGTTTTGTTTTCTTTATCTATGCGTGTGATAATTTCGTCGGCAACAGGTATCAGAATTTCTTTGTTCAGAAAAGAAATGCTTAAAATAGCCTGGTGGGGATATTCAAGCACTTTCTGTACAATACCGGTTTCTCCATTTTTGTAATCAATTACTTTATAGCCAATAACTTCATGATAATAAAACTGATGGGCTTGCAATGGGGGAAGCATATGCAATGGGAGGTATAAATTCATGTTGACCAGTATTCCTGCTTGATCTGTGGTATTAATGTCGGTAAGTGAAACAGTGGCGTTGTTAGTGTGTTGGAAGCTGATTTTTTCGATAAAAAAAGGTACAAGATCGCCGTTAAGGTCAATAAAAACGGAGGAAAGATTTCTGTAGGAGTTGATATCGTCAACATCCAGAAAAAAAACTACTTCGCCTTTTGTGCCGGAAGTTTTGGTTATTTTACCCAAGTAAAAACAATCCTGAATGTTCATAAAAAGTGAATTCGGAAGCGAAGATATAAAAAAGGCTGAGGTATTGCCTCAGCCCAGAATTTTTTTTTAGAGAAAGATTATTCTGTTTGTGCGGGTTCTTCAGCAGCGGGTTCTTCATTCGCAGCCGGAGCCACTTCTTCAGTTGCAGAAGCTTCTTCTTTTTCTGCTTTTTCTGCAGCAGCTTTGGCGGCATATTTCTTTGCAATAGCCTGAGCCTTGGCTTCGTTTATTTTTGCTTCTGCTTCAAAACGTTTTTTCTTCTCTTCTTTTGTTTTGAGTTCGTTTTCTTTTGCTTTGCTAATTAATTTAGATTCTTTATCAGCAACCCATTCTTTGAAACGTACATCGGCTTGTTCCTGCGTCATAGCGCCTTTTTCAACACCTTTTTGTAAATGTACTTTCAATAAGACACCTTTTTGACTGAGAATTGTTCGCACGGTCTCCGTGGGCTGAGCTCCAGTACGAATCCATTGTATGGCTTTTTCAAAATCAATTTGTACTTCAGCGGGTTTTGCTATCGGATTATAGGAACCAATTTTTTCAATAAATTTACCATCCCGAGGTGCGCGACCATCTGCAATTACAATATGAAAAAAAGGCATGCCTTTTTTACCAAAACGTTGTAACCTGATTTTTGTGGGCATTTTTTAAAAATTATAATATGAATAACTAAGTTTAATTAAAACGGCTGCAAATTTCGTAAAAAAATCCTGAATAACAATGCAACCCACTTTTTTTAATTATTTATCAACAAAATGACGTGCCTGTTCTATTTTACCTATTTTTACCTTTACGGAATAATAGATACAACTACTTCATACATAGTTTACTTATGAGCACTTTTACCCATTTGCATGTACATACGCAGTATTCAATTCTTGACGGTGCTGCCAAAATTGAAAAACTTTTCAGCAAAGCAAAAAACGACGGTATGGAAGCACTTGCCATTACCGACCATGGAAATATGTATGGTGTTCTCGAATTTTGTGAAAAGGCTAAAGCAAATGGAATTAAACCCATCATTGGTTGCGAAATGTATGTTGCACCTCATGGCAGATTTAATAAACAGGGGCGGCAATTCAGAAGCGGATTTCACTTGATTTTATTGGCAAAGAACCTCACAGGTTATCGTAATCTTTCTATTTTGTGCTCGCTGGGTTTTCTTGAGGGGTTTTATTATACACCTCGTATTGACAAGGAATTACTTAGTAAATATAGCGAGGGACTAATCGCTTCTTCTGCTTGTTTAGGAGGCGAAATTCCGGAAATAATTCGCACACAAGGTGTAGAAAAAGCCGAAGAAATACTTAAAGAATATATTGAAATATTTAAAGATGATTTTTATCTTGAACTAATGCGGCATGGTATTCCCGAGCAAACGGATGTAAACCGGGAACTTATTGCATTGTCAAAAAAATTAGGCGTAAAAGTCATTGCAACCAACGATGTGCATTATGTTGACGCTGATGATTATGATGC
The DNA here is from genome assembly GCA_023227965.1 of Lentimicrobiaceae bacterium. Lineage (NCBI taxonomy): Bacteria > Pseudomonadati > Bacteroidota > Bacteroidia > Bacteroidales > Lentimicrobiaceae > Lentimicrobiaceae bacterium. The sequence goes on from JALOCA010000014.1 coordinate 3,411, forward strand.
CCATACAATACTTATATGCCTGAATACAAACAGAGAACTTGATGAAGAAAACGATATGCACTATACGGGGCAGGAATATCTGAAAACGCAGGAAGAAATGAAAGCGCTTTTTTCGGATGTTCCCGAAGCCATAGAAAATACCCAAAAAATCGTTGAAAAAATTGAAAACTTTTCCATTTTTGCAGAAGACGTTGTACTTCCGGTATTTCCGCTTCCCGATAATTTTACTGACGAAAATGAATACCTGAAATATCTTACCTATGAAGGTGCAAAACGATTGTATCCCGAAATTACAGAAACACTGACAGAAAGAATTGAATATGAATTATCGGTAATTAAAAAAATGGGGTATCCGGGCTATTTTCTTATTGTACAGGATTTTATTAATGCTGCAAGAAAAATGGACGTTTTGGTAGGTCCTGGAAGAGGGTCGGCAGCCGGCTCGGTAGTAGCTTATTGTATCGGTATAACCAATGTTGATCCCATAAGATATAAATTACTCTTCGAACGTTTTTTGAACCCCGACCGCATAAGCATGCCCGATATTGATGTGGATTTTGATGACGAGGGAAGAGATAAGGTACTAAAATATGTTGTGGAAAAGTATGGAGAGTCAAAGGTTGCTCAAATAGTAACCTTTGGTACAATGGCTGCAAAATCAGCCATACGCGATGTGGCAAGAGTACTGAAACTTCCTTTGCCGGAAGCTGATAGATTGGCTAAATTAGTGCCAGAAAGGCCAAATGTTTCACTCGAAGATGCCTTTAAAGAAGTTCCGGAACTGGCACAGGAAAAAGAAAAAGGGAGTGAATTAATACGTAAGACTCTCAATTTTGCACAAAAACTCGAAGGTTCCGCACGCCATACCGGTACACATGCCTGCGGGGTAATCATTGGACCACAGGATTTGATAAACCACCTTCCTATGGCTACCGCAAAGGATTCAGAACTAATGGTTACCCAATACGAAGGCAAATTAGTCGAAAAAGTGGGAATGCTTAAAATGGATTTTCTGGGCCTTGCCAACTTATCCATCATCAAGGATACAGTACAAAGCATTTACGAACGACACAACGTAAAGATTGATATGAATACGTTGCCTATGGACGACGAGCTTACCTACCAGCTTTTTCAACAAGGAGATACCGTTGCAACTTTCCAGTTCGAATCGGAAGGTATGCGTTTGCGATTGAGGGAGCTGAAACCTAACTGTATTGAAGACCTCATTGCCATGAATGCTTTGTACAGACCGGGACCTATGGAAAATATCCCCAATTTTATCAATCGTAAACAAGGTAGAGAAAAAATTGTGTACGCGCATCCTCTCCTCGAGGGTATCCTGAAAGATACCTACGGCATCATGGTGTATCAGGAACAGATTATGCAAATTTCACAGGCACTTGCAGACTTTTCTGGGGGCAAAGCCGATGAATTGAGAAAAGCGATGGGCAAAAAGAACATGAGCACGATAGAAAAACTCAAAAAAGAATTTATCGAAGGCTGCGGGCAAAAAAGTATTGAAGAAAAACTGGCAATCGAAATTTATGAACTGATGGGTGAATTTGCCAAATACGGATTTAATCGTTCGCATGCAGCAGCTTACTCCATTGTGGCTTACCAAACAGGGTACCTAAAAGCCCATTATCCTGCCGAATACATGGCTTCGGTACTTACCCATAACCTCAATAACATCAGTAAAATAACATTTTATATTGAAGAATGTAACCGCATAGGAATTAAGATATTAGGTCCAGATGTGAATGAAAGCTATCTTAACTTTAACGTAAATGTAAAAGGACATGTACGTTTTGGACTGGCTGCAATAAAAGGGGTGGGAGCTTCGGCTGCCGAAGCAATAATAATGGAACGAAAAAAAAATGGTGTTTTTAGAAATATTTTTGACTTCGTAAAAAGAATCAGTCTAAGGGCTGTAAATAAACGTTGCCTCGAAGCGTTAGCTTATGCGGGTGCGTTCGACGGATTTAATGCTACCCACAGGGCGCAATTTTTTTATAAACCTGCTGATAACGACACCACATTTATTGAAAAACTCATCAAATCGGCTACCAATTTTCAAAACCGGCAGGACAGTTCACAACATTCCCTTTTTGGAGATGTCGTTTCGGAAGATTTTACTGAAATTCCCATGCCGGTGTGTGAGCCATGGCCAATGCTGGAACAGCTTAAAATGGAAAAGGAAGTTACTGGCTTTTATTTTTCGGGTCATCCCCTTGATGATTATAAATTTGAAATTGAAAATTATTGTAATGTGAAACTTGCAAGCCTGAAAAACGACTTGAAACCCCTCGCCGGACGAACATTATACTTTGCGGGAATTGTTACTGCCTCAGCAAGCAAAACCACGAAAACAGGGAAGCCTTTTGGCAATTTTACCATTGAGGATTTTGAAGAATCCTATTCTATTTCCCTTTTTTCGGAAGAGTATTTAAGGTTGAAACACTTTCTTGAGGTCGGACACTTATTGTACATTACAGCTATCGTTCAGCCCAGATTTAGTAATCCTGATTTGTTGGAAATGAAAGTGCAAAATATAATGCTATTGCAGGATGTGATGGAAAAACTTACCCATACAATTACTGTTAGTATTCCGGTAAGCCTGTTTACTGATAAATTATACGACATACTTTCTGGAATTTTGAAATCCAATAAAAAAGGTAATAGCAAAGTTAAATTTATTTTTAACGATGATGAAAGCAAGCTCAGCGTTTCGATGAACCCCTCTAAATTAAAAACGGATGCTGCTGAGGTTATTTCCGCATTGTATCACGAAAATTTACTAAAACTAAAAGTAAATTAATATTGTAATGTAAATAGCAGAAATAAAAAGTTGATTATCAAAAAACTGATTTTTATGATAGAGAGGATGCATCCATCCTGTACTGAATTTTTTTTTGAGATGCTAAAATATTTGTCGAAAATAAATAATAATGTAATTTTGGAAAACACAAAAAGTAACTTCTTAATATATAAAAAATGGCAATAGAACTAACCGACAGCAATTTTGAAGAAATTGTACTCAAGACTGATAAACCCGTTATTGTTGATTTGTGGGCAGAATGGTGCGGTCCCTGCCGCATGGTAAAACCCATAATAGAAGAATTGGCAGTAGAATACGATGGAAAAGCAGTAATAGGGAAACTGGATGTTGACAGCAATCCCGGAATCACAGCACGCTTTGGCGTAAGGAATATACCCACAATATTATTTTTTAAGAATGGCGAAATAGTTGATAAACAGGTAGGGGCAGTCCCAAAAGCCGTATTGGTTGGTAAATTGGAAAAACTTTTCTGATAGCTTTAGTTACTGTTTTCTGATAAATTGCTGAAAGGATTTTTACAATAAAAAGTCCAAAAAATTGTTATATATGCACTTCTAAAATTATTTTTTAGTGGAATATACTCTTGATAGAAATCAAATTCAGCAGTTTGGTTCACTCGAATTTTTAGCACGTCAGGTAGTGGAGGGTTTTATTACCGGACTGCATAAAAGTCCGTTTCATGGTTTTTCTGTTGAATTTGCCGAACATAGACTGTACAATACTGGCGAATCTACCCGTAATATTGACTGGAAACTTTACGGGCGTACCGAAAAATTATTTGTCAAACGGTTTGAAGAAGAAACGAACCTGCGTTGTCAGATTATCATTGATAATTCATCTTCAATGTATTTTCCGGTACGGGAAACACATACATCCGAACTTCCCGATAAAATTACTTTTTCCGTTTATGCTGCGGCTTCCCTGATGTATCTTTTGCAAAAACAACGTGATGCTGTGGGTCTGAGCATTTTTTCAGGCACAATTGAAAAACATATCCATGCCCGTTCAAGCTCTGTTCATCATAAACATCTGTTTTCGGAACTGGAAAAACTGTTGCCACCCTTACCACCGGAAAACAAAAAGCAAACCTTTGCTGTTGAAGCATTGCATTATATAGCCGAAATGATTCATAAACGCTCGTTGGTTGTTATTTTTAGTGATATGATGGACAGCGGAGAGAATCAATCGGAATTATTTTCGGCTTTACAGCATTTAAGACATAATAAGCATGAGGTAATATTGTTCCATGTGATGGAAAAGCAAAAAGAACAAAATTTGGTATTTGAGAATCGTCCCCTGCGGTTTATTGATTTGGAAACCGGTGAAGAATTGAAACTCAATCCTGCCGAAATAAAAAAACAGTATGTGCAGACAATGCAAAATTTTTCGCGTGAACTTTCCTATAAATGTGGTGCGTATGGAATTGACTACGTCGAAGCGAACATAAATCTCGGATATAAACAAATTTTGTTGCCATATCTAGTAAAAAGAGAAAAAATGCATTAATGTATGAAGAGGATAATTTATTTAGTTCTTATTGTTTTTTTGGCTTCAATCATAAAAACTTCTTATACACAGCATCCCGGAAAAAATAAAACGGAAGAAGCTAGTTTACAGGAAGCAATTAAGGAATTGCCACATTACTATCATTTTATTAAAACCATGAAGGAAAATGGTTATGTATTTTGGGACTTTAAAACCTATTGGGCGGCAGACAAAACAAAACTACCTCTGAAGCTTATAGTTATAAGGCACGATGTGCATGAACGTGATGTAAAATATGCTTATTACAGTTATTTTATTGAAGAAAACCTTATAGGAAAAAATACGGCAACTTATTTTGTTATGCTCGATGCACCCGATGAAAAAAGTGACAGCTCTATTCAGCACAGATATCTGCAACTAATCCATTTTTTGAAAGAAAAAAAAGAAGATGTGCAACCGCATATTTCCCCCCTCGATCTGTATGTGCATGCATATTCTCCCAAATGGGCTGAGCAATACACGGGCGATTTGCAGAATGAAGCAATTAACAATTATATGATTGATTACAGAGGCAACAATATCAAAATAATTGTAAAAAAGAAAGATGTTTTTAATCTCTCTTTCATTAACCGCCGGATGTCTGCACTTTTAACGGCTTACAACGATGAATGGTTCAGAAAAACCGGGCTGAAAGCAGAATACTATGCCGCCCACGGAAGTAAAATACCCATTAACCTTACCCTTATCAACAATCAGCATTTGCTCGACCAACGTGATTTGCTTAAAAAGGGAATCTATAAATTTGATACTTATAACTCACAGATAAGTAAATATTTAAATTATCTTAGTGATAATTCAGGACCAGGATGGATTGAATATCCCCAGCAAATTTTACCAGGCAGATACCAATTTCTGATGCATCCGGCTGTATGGAATGATGTTTCGCTGGTAAGGACGCCCGACATCAAGGAAGATGAACTGTTTTTTGAACCACATCATGACGGTTTGTACTAAAACCATTTTATTTATAAAAAAAGAAGGTATTGCTATTATCGTTTGAACAGCAACTTCCAATTTTGTAATTTTGCCAGGTAAAAAATATATTCATGAGTCTTTCGTGTGGAATTGTGGGCTTGGCAAATACCGGCAAAACAACTTTATTTAATTGCATTTCAAATACAAAAGCACAAACTTCGGCTTTTGCATTTAGTTCGTCAAAATCTAATATCGGAATCGTAAACGTGCCCGACAGCCGATTGTTTGCTATTGATGCATTGATTCATTCAGCAAAAATTGTTCCTACAACCGTTGAAATTGTTGACATTCCTGGTTTGGCAAAGGGGTCGAGCAGGGGAGAAGGCGTAGGGAACAAATTCCTGGGCGACATACGGAATGTAGATGCCATCATCCATGTACTGCGGTGTTTTGAAGACCCTAACCTGCCGCATATCGAAGGCTCCGTTGATCCTGTCCGTGATAAGGAACTGCTCGATTTTGAATTGCAGGTGAAAGACCTCGAATCGGTTGAGAAAAAGATAGCACGTTACGAAAAGCTTGTAAAAGCAGGCGATAAAGAGGCAAAGCATGTTCTCGAAGTTTTAACTATTTATAAAAACCACTTCGAGAATATGCAACCAGCCCGGACAGCACCAGTATCTGCCGAAGACCGTAAACATGTTGCCGACCTGTTTTTACTTACCGACAAACCCGTTTTGTATGTTTGTAATGTGGATGAAGCATCTGCAGTTTCGGGAAATCGTTTTACTGAAAATGTTATTGCTGTGTTTGATGAAGAAAATGCCGACATCCTCATAATTGCTGCCGGAATGGAAGCGGAAATTGCCGAACTGGACGACGAAAACGACAGGCTTGATTTTCTGCACGAAGTGGGATTAACCGAGCCCGGGGTGAATAAACTGGTACGTTCGGCTTATCATTTGCTGAACCTGCAAACCTTTTTTACTGCCGGACCCAAAGAGGTGCGTGCATGGACAATAAAAAAAGGGATGACGGCTCCGCAGGCGTCGGGGGTTATACACAGCGACCTTGAAAGGGGTTTTATCAGGGCGGAAGTGATGAAATACAACGATTTTATTACCCTGAAATCGGAACATGCCTGCAGGGAAGCCGGCAAGCTATACGTGGAAGGGAAAAACTATGTAGTGGAGGATGGTGACATTCTCCATATACGGTTTAATGTCTGATGTGGACAAATGCTATCCCTTGTAGCGGTCGCCCGGCTTAACCGGGAAAACACATCCCAATTCAGTCTCAGCTAAAGTATTGCCTATTATTATCGCTTTAAGCAATTAGCGTTTGTGCAAAGACATGTTCGTTTTCGTACGTAGTTTTTATTCTCTTCGAACATTATTTTATCAGCTAATTAATGAACTGTTTATAAAATTCATTAATACAGTAATTTGTATTTTTGGTACGATTAATACTTTTCTGGATTGAAATGGTAAGATTATGTTCAGAAATTATTTTAAAATAGCCCTGCGCAACATTCTTAGGCAAAGAATTTATTCTATCATAAATGTGATTGGATTAGCTACCGGATTGCCTATTTTTATCCTGATCATGCTGTTTATAAACGACCAGCGGCAATACGATAAGTTCAATAAAAATTACAATCAGATTTACCGTCTCGATTATTCGGATTGGAGCCTTTTGGGTACGGCTTACGTGGATGATATTCTCCGGGATTTTCCGCAAGTGCAAAAGGAGCACGGACTGCTTTCAATAATCCTGTGATTAAATACAACGATAAACGCATACGGGTGAATGATTTCCTTTTTGCTGATTCGTCTGTTTTCGACATTTTTTCTTTTTCGTTTATCCTTGGTAATCCTAAAACAGCGCTAACCGACTCTTTTACCATCGTCATCACCGAAAGTACCGCGCAGTTGTTTTTCGGAAACGAAAATCCTATAGGTAAAATGTTGCGTTACAACGATCAGTATAATTTCCGGGTAACCGGCGTGATAAAAGATGTTAATCATTTTCACCTTTCGGTCAATGCGTTGGCATCTTTTACCAGTTTGCCGATCGTATATAATAACAAAGATTTTTTAAAAGTCCGTGGCAATTGGAACTATCCGACATATTTTCTTATTCCCGGCAAGTTTGATATCAAAGCATTTGATCGTAAAATCAATTCGTATTATAAAACCCAGGATGATTGGAAAAACGATGAGCCTCAATTTCACCAAGTTAGTATTGATTGCTACAGTTATTGCCTGGCCTGTGGCGTGGTTTTCCATGGATAAATGGTTGCAGGGTTTTGCTTTCCGCATACAAATATCCATGTGGGCTTTCATCGCCGCTTTTTTGATTGCATGGTTTATTGCTCTTTTCACGGTGAGCTACCATGCCCTGAAAGTGGCAAATACCAATCCGGCTGAAGCGCTTAAGTATGAGTAAATGTTTTACTTCCGACTCGAGATTAATCATAATTGGTTAAATATCCGGCAATATGGATATAGCCGGGTTTATGGCGTGTCGAGAGAAAAATGGAAGGTTGTTCCTGCACCCTGCCGACTGCTTACCCAAAGGGTGTTGTTGTGTTTTTCGATAAATTCTTTGCACAGGATAAGCCCCAGTCCGCTTCCTTTTTCGTTGGCAGTACCTTCGGTACGTGCCTTACGGGCAATATTGAACAGGTCGTTTACAGTTTCTTCATCCATCCCAATTCCATTATCTTTCACACGAATTTCTACTTTATTGTTTCCGGTATTTTGACATTCAAGAATTATTTCCGATTTGGGGTACGAAAACTTGATGGCATTCGATACCAGATTGCGAATTATGGTTTGCAGCATACGTTCGTCGGCAAGAACAATTGTTCCAGACTGAATAAGAGAAACTAATTTGATATTTTTTGGGGTAGTCTGTACATCCAGCAAAACAAAGGCTTCTCTTACTAAGATAGCAATATCTAAGCTGACGGGATTATACACAATATTTCCGCGTTGTATATTTGCCCATTCGAGTAAATTTAGCAGTAATTTATACGTGTTGTCAGCCGTATCCCTGATGCTTTTCAGGAAAGTTTTCATTTCATCCGGATCGGTTTCTTCGAAATCTTCATATAGCAAATCAGCCAGTCCTTTAATGGATTGGAATGGGCTTCGCAGGTCGTGGGCAATTATTGAAAAGAATTTATCCTTGGTGGCGTTGGCTTCCTGTAATTCTTTGGAATATTTTTTAATTTGTTCTTCCTGCTTTTTACGGATGGTAATATCCCTGAAAATACCGAATGTCCCGATAAATTGTTTGTTGTTGTCGTATTGCGGAGTGGCTGTTACCAAAATGACTTTTTCTTCGCCAAGCTCGCTTTTAATTTTTAATTCGTAGCTGTCTTTTCCGCCGACAGATCTGTGGTTGGTTTGCGATTTAACAAATGATATTTGTTCTTTATCAATAAAGTCTAAAATGCTTCTGCCGATTAACTTCCCCTTTTCTACGTCAAAAATTGCTTCAGCCATGGGATTAGTAAAAACAAATATTTCGTTTGTGTTTACTATTCCTACTCCTTCACCCATTGATACAATCAGGGTTTTATACTGTTCTTCGCTTTTTTTGAGGGCAATTTCGGAAAACCTGCGCTGGAAGGCTATTGCACATTGGTTTGTAAAGGCTTCTATTGTTTTAACTGGAAGAATTTCATCTTTTTTTACAACAAGTGTTAAATTGCCGTACAATTCGTTATGCCATGCAATTCCAACACGATATACATCGGTTACCTCGACGACTCTGTTCAAAATCCTTATTACTTTGTCGGGTAAATGAAAGAATGTAGTATTTTGGATGTTACTTTCCAACTTAAAAACCTTTGCGGTTAATAAATGGGCATACGCTTTGGGGTGAGCATTAAGGTCAACGGTAAAATCCGGAAGGTAATTTTTTATAAGATCAAAATATTCCTGTACTTTGGGAGTACCTGTAGTGTACACTTCATTAGTTAATATACCGGTTTTTGCATCGAATGAGTTGGCTGCAATAAAATAATTGGGAAATAAAAGGCTTATCCGGTTACAAATGTAGGAATAGATATTATCGGTACTGCTCATGGCAACAAAACCTGTAGCTGATTCGGAGAGAAATTCAATGTTTCGGTATTGTTGTTTTACTTTTTCTTCGATGGCTTTTCGTCGGCTTATATCGTGCATGGTTCCTTCGGTACCTATGATATTATTCTCGCTGTCTTTGATCCAATGCGAGTTTAAGGATACCCAAATTACGGAATTATCTTTGCGCTTAAACTGTATTTCATATTCTATCAACATTTCTTTTTTTTGAAGAAGGTTAATATATATGTCTCTGTCTTCAGGGTTGTAATAAAACTGCGAAACCGGTGTTCCTATGAGTTCTTCCCGTGAGTAACCTGCAAAAAGGGTAACAGACGGGCTGATTTCGGTTATGATATTTTCCATATCAACCTGGAAAAAGACGATTAGCAGATTATTAAATATTTTTTCAAACTTTTCCTGGCTCTGCATTATCTCTTCCTCCATTTTCTTACGGAGCGTAATCTCACGAATAATAATAATATGCCCTGTAAATTGCGCGGAGTCATTAAAAATAGGATGGCAACTTATTTCAGAGATGAACTCGCTACCATCCTTTTTTATCAGAAAAAACTCAATTGTTGTAGAGCATGTTTCTGTGTTGGCAATATTAAATTTCTCGGCAAAATAGTTTTTATGCGAATCTACAACGAAGCTGAGCAGGTATTTACCAACTATTTCTTCTTTATTGGTATAATCAAATAACTGAACGGTTTTTGAGTTACATTCGGTTATTTTGCCTTCAGCATTTATAATAAGCATGGCTTCGGGCGAAATATGAAAAATTTCTTCGTAATTCATCAGCATATAATTTTATTTACTAATGGCCAGATACCCGGGAAAGAAGAGGATACTTTGCCTTTTTAGGCAGGGCTGAACCAAGGTATAAAGATACAAAAAAATACCTGAAAGTTCTTCAGGTATTTTTCTTATTAATTGATGGGATGATGTTCCTTGAATTTTTTCAAACGAAATTCCAGGTCGGGAAATTGGTTACGCTGTACCAGGGAAACACAGGCGCGAAGTCCTTCAGTATGTTCGCTTCCGGTAATGGCAAGCGAAATGGCGCTGATGCCATAATAAAGCAATTCTTCAATCAGTTGCGCTCCGGTCATTCCGGGATAGGAAATGGTAAAATAGAAACCATCGGCAATGGGGTATCCATTATCTTTGTCGTACACAATGGTGAACCCGTTATCGGTGAATAATTGTTTCATGATATGGGCTTTTTCGCCGTATTCTTTAACACTGTCAACAAAATTTAACTTCCCGTCGTTGGCGGCTTTAAACATGGCGGCGAGCGCATATTGCGGCGAATGGGAAGTGCCAGAACTTAATGCATATACAGTACCATATATCATGGCTTTTCCGAAGACGTCGAACGAATAATATTGCAATAACTTGGGAAAACGGGAGTGAAATAAATGGTCGGAAATTGCCATAATGCCGATACGCTGTCCGGCATAACTAAATGCTTTGGAACTGGAAATAAAAAGTATGTAGTTGTCTGTGTAATTAGCTACCGAAGGCTGGTAAGGCGGTTGTCCGGGATGTGAATAATCTTTCCGGAAATCCATCGCAAAGTAAGCAAGGTCTTCCAGTACAACGATGTTGTATTTTGTTGCCAGTTCACCAATGGTGCGCAATTCTTCGTCGGTAAAACAAATCCAGGAGGGATTATTGGGGTTGGAGTACAGCATGGAATGGATATTCCCTTTGCAAAAATACGATTCCAGTTTTTCGCGCAGTTTTTTGCCCCTGTAATTATACACGTCGAAGCTTTCATATTTAAGACCTAATACATGGTGCTGCTGTTTGTGTACGGGAAAACCGGGGTCAATGAACAGGGTAGTATCTCTGCCCTCATGTATCCGTGAAAGGGTAAGAAAGGAAGCAAATCCTGCCTGCATGGAGCCTACCGTGGGGATGCAACCTTCGGGACTAACATTGATGTTAATAAACATTTTAATAAACAGCGAAGCCTCTTCTTTCAATTCGGGTATGCCTTCAATGTCGGGGTAGATGGCGGCAATTCCTGTTTTTAGGGCTTTTATTTCTGCATCAATGCCTATTTGCGATGGCGGAAGCCCCGGAACTCCCATTTCCATTCGCACAAAACGTTCTCCAGTTTCGTTTTCGATACAATTGATGAGCTTTTTAATTTCACGGATGGAAGCTTTTTCTACTTTACCATTCAAATTTAATTCTTTGATTATACGGCTGACAGCCTCGTAATTTATGGGTGTATCTTTCATTTTATAATATATAAATCATTAAAAATCCATCAGTTTCTGTAACAAAACTTCATGGGTCAAACTTATTAGAATTATTTTGAAATAACAAAAAATATTTAACGGCAGCCGTTGTGTGCCTGAACAATGTGCAATACCTGGGTGGGATTGGGTTTGTGATGACGGGTCAAAAAGCTATAAGCGCCATAGACGAGAGCTGTTCCGCCTCCCACTGTAAGGAAAATCTGTTTATCAAAATTATTTGCAACTATGATGGCAATGGCAGTAACAAAAATTGCAGGAAGGGCTATCCGTTCAATTTTTTTATGATACCTGTTGGTTCTGAATTTCATTGCCATATCGTAAGCCTTCGGACAATCTTTAAGATATTTGGTGGCAAATTCCTGAAAATTAGTGATGCGAACCAATTGAAAAGTATCCGGCGCAACGGTAACAAAATAATGATAATCGTTGCGATAACGATGTCGGCTTTCGTCTTCTGTAATCATGGTATTACGGTAGCCCAAATTTTTGGGATCGGAGGTAATAAATTCCACATCTTCGTAAATATGCGGGAGATTACGACAAAAGTAAAAGCTCATTTTGCCGTTATTTACTTTTTCGGCAAATACATAGTTGTTTTCATCAATCTTTACCGAACGGTAATATTTCCCATCTTGCGAAAAACCGAAAATACGACTTGCCGGGTAAATACGTTCGGTTTCATATTCTGCAAGAAACTGATCAGTGAAGTTTTTCCGATAAAGTGCATAACGGATCAGATTGTCGTCGGGCGAAAGATAAATAGTCGTTTTGACGTAATCTTCAAATAAGGGGTTGGTGAGATCGGGAGCAACAACCACCTTGGTAGTATCTTTTGCAGGGGTGTTACCTTCATTTTTATCATAAATCTCCACTACCTGCGCCTTGCCGAATAGAGACACCAGTAACAACAAAAAGAAAATAAAAAGCTTACTTTTCATCCGAAAATAATTTGTTATTAATATGCCGGATGGAGCTCGCATGTTATTATTTTCATGCAGGTTTGTGTTTTTATATAAACATGCTCGGTTCATAAAAATTTAATTTGTTTAGCAAATATCTCATTCTTCTTTTCTTCTATTAAAAACCTTTGAGACCTTTGTGAAAACCGCTACTGTGCTTTGTGGTTAAATTTTAAAATATTGAAACACAAAGTTCGCAAAGAATAAAAATTCAGCACCTTTATTTTCTAATAACTACTAAAAACAGATGCAATTTTAATCTTTTTATCTATATTTTCTATCATATCTTGGGTGTGATAGGTAATAATGATTTCTTCGCCGGGCAAAATATCAAAATAATTATCCGAAAAGAATCCCTTTCCCTTCGAAAGAGAAAGAAAAGCATTCTTTACCAAATTCTTCGATTTCAATTTAATTTGAAAACCGTCGCCATGGGGCACTATTGTATAGCTTATCTCCGGGTTGGGCAGGTTAAGTTTCTTTATAGGAAGGAAATAAAAGATATTTTTTGCAATTACTGCATCGTCGTTGGAAAGGTTTGCCTGTAATAAAATGTTATTTTTTAAGCTGCTATCAATATATTCGTCTGCACTGAAAGTAAAGAGTATTTTGCTGCTGTTTGCCGGAACATTCACCTGCTGAATGATTTTTTTATAAACCTTTCCGTCGAAATCCATTAGTTTCAGTTCCAGTTTTGCAGGTAAATCCTGTAAGCGGTCGGAAACGGCATACACATTCACTTTTCCGCCTTCTTCTACGGTAGAAAGAATCACATTCTCATAGGTTTTCTTTGCAAAATAATGTAATGCTTTCCATCTCCCCAAATAGTCAACGGACGACCAGGAAACCACTGGCCAACAGTCATTCAACTGCCAGTAAAGCGTTCCCATGCAGTAAGGTTTTGCCCGGCGGTGAGCTTCTATTGCAGTACGCATTCCTTCTGCCTGCAAAAGCTGGCTCACATAGGTATAACTCTCAAAATCTTTAGGCTGACGGTAGTCGCGTTCCAGGTAAGTTTGTATGGTTTCAAATCCTGTCTGATGTTTCTGATGTACTTTTAATACATCAGAATACAAAAAACGATCTGTCGGCGATGTGAAAGAATCAATGGTTTGCATGCTTGGGAATCCCTGGAAACCATATTCCGACATAAAATGCCCTATCTTTTTTCTGTAAACACTGAAGGGTTCCATTCCCCACCAAACACCCCAGTAATGACTGTCGTCGTGCGTCAAGCTTTCTTTCCGGCCCCAGCCGTAAGTAGGAGAGGAGGGATGGTAATACCTTCCGGAATCAAACTCGTAAACCAGTGCCGGAAGCATTTCTTCAAATATCTTCTGATAGTTATGCCAGATATTTGCCGAGTCTTTCTTCGAGTAACGGTACTGTTTTTGCCAACCCCAGTTGTGCCAGCCTTCGCTCATCTCGTTGTTGCCACACCAAAGTGCCAGGCAGGGATGATTTCTTAGTCTTGTGATGTTGTCAATGGCTTCGGCTTTCACATTTTCCACAAAAGCACTGTCGCCCGGATACATACTACAGGCAAACATAAAATCCTGCCACACAAGGATGCCGTTTTCGTCGCAGAGATTGTAGAATTCATCATTTTCGTAAATGCCACCACCCCACACGCGAAGCATATTCATGTTTGCTTGCTTCGCAGATTGAATGATTCGTGAATAAGTTTCTTTTCCGGTACGGGCTAAAAAATTATCCGAGGGGATATAATTGGCACCTTTCATAAAAATAGGAACACCATTTAACTGCACATAAAATCCGTTTCCTGTGCTATCCGTTTGCCGGATGATTTCCAGCTTGCGAAGCCCGGTTCTGATAACGGTATCCTGCCTTTCTGTGGTAGTTTTATTTAATGTAATTTGAATATTGTAAAGAAAAGGTTTCCCCAAACCGTTAGTCCACCATAGTTTGGGGCTGTGAATCAGAAAGGAAATACTCTTTTCATTGATTCCGGGGAAAAGTTTTACTGATGTTTCTGAATATACTTCTCCAGAAACGGTATCAGAAATTTTAATGGTGATATTTTGTTCTTGAGTAGATTCAATTTCAAGATTGGCATTTAATATTGCAGAATCAGGAGTAAGTTTTTGTTGTTGGATTTGCGCCTGGCGTAAAACGAAATCATTCCATGCAAACAGGTAAACTGGTTTCCAGACACCTGTGGTAACCAGACGTGGTCCCCAGTCCCATCCGAAATGATAAGCAGCTTTGCGGGTAAAAACCTTTTCATCTCCCGGAAGGGTGTAAGGAAGTTTCATGGCTTTTAGTTTTCCCAGCCTTACCGGCGAAGAAAAACGGATAAAGATGGTATTGGTGCCTTTCTTTAGCCGTTTGGTTACGTTTTCGCTCCAGGTACAAAACATATTATCTGCCTGAAGCAATGGAATCCCGTTCAGCATCATACTGGCATAGGTATCCAGTCCTTCAAACACCAATTCGATATGCTGAAAATTAAGCATGGTGCTGTCAACAACAAAACTACATTGGTATTCCCAGTCTTCGTTTTCTATCCATTGAACCTTCTTTTCATTCTCACCAAAGAAAGGATCTTCAATCTGCTTATTATTCAACAAATCTGTATGTACACAACCGGGGACAGTAGCTTGCAGCCATTTGCTTCCGCCAGCGCGTTTAAACTGCCAGTGCTGGTTTAACTCTGTTTTTTTTACAAAAGGATTTTCCTTTTGGGCAAAGGCTTGTCCAAACAACAAAGTGAGAATAAGCGGAAGTGCAAGGTTTCTAAGACTATTCAATTTGTAAAAATATAGATAAATTATTGATTTTTAAATTTGAAATAAATATTCAGGGTTAATCATTTTACCAGATATATTTGGCCGTTCTTAAAGTAAAATAAATCGAAGTTCCTTTACCATTTACCTTTTTTTCATCCAGAAGTCCATCTTTTTCCATGGTTATTCAATGGTTATTTCATCTGCAAAAAGCCAGCTTTTATCACCAGCACCCGGATGCCATTCAGGGCAAACGCCACGATTTTGGGCAACTATTTTAATAAAGCGGACGGTAGTGTTCTTGTAGCCCATTGCAAATGTATGAATAATACCGCCATCCTGTTTTTCAGAAACAGGGTTGTTTACAGTTTCGGCATTGAGAAATGTACTGCCATCCTTCGAAACATAAAAATCAACTTTCTTAGGCATAAAAATCCATGCTCCCTGATCCTGAAGAAAATTAATGGAAATTTTTTCTACTGGGGTTTCTTTACCGAGATCAACTACTACATCTAAATCAACGCCCTCATAACCTTGCCATAAACCGGTATGGAAATTAGTATTCCCTTTCAGCCCGTCAATAAGAGCCTCATTACCACCGGCAGCATATTGAGGGTTGTATTTGCTGTTTAGTTTGATAGTAACACCGGATTTACGCTTTCCAAAAAAAGAGGTGATGATTTTACTTGGGAAATAGTCCGGAGCTTCTGCAAAAGCTTTTAACGTGGTAGTATTTTTAATTACCAATGGCTCTTCGTAAACTGGCGAAGCAATGGAAGGTGTTGAACCATCAAGTGTATAATGAATACGTGCAGAATGGGTTATGCAGCCAAGTTCTACCTGCATGGAATCGGCAAAAGTTCGTTTGCCTTCTTTTACAAAAGGTACTGCTACCACTTTATTATCGCGAATCTCTGCTACCGGAACTTCCTTTCCCCATTCTTTGTTAGGCTGGGTGCTCATGTTAAAAATCAGTTTTCCACCTTTTTCAATCATCTCATAGGTGATAAAACACTTATTATAAGCTTTTCCGTTAAAAGTAGCTGACTGTATGTAGTAATTATTGGCATCTAAATTTTTAGCTTCGATAGAAAAGTCTTTTCCATTTTCGAGATGCAGAGTAACTTTTTTAAACATGGGGGTTCCAATAGCATATTCATCTGCTGCCGGAGTTACCGGATAAAATCCCATGGCACTTAAAACAAGCCATGCCGACATTTGCCCGCAATCTTCGTTGCCACACAGCCCATCGGGAGCGGCTGTGTACATTTCTTTCATGATGCGATGTACCATAGCCTGGGTTTTCCAGGGTTGTTCCGCGTAGTTGTACAGGTAAGCCATGTGGTGGCTGGGTTCGTTTCCATGCACATACTGACCGATTAAACCTGTAATGTCGGGTTGTTCTCGTCCTGAGATTTCTGATTTGGTAGTAAAAAGATCATCCAAACGTTGAGCAAATTTGTCTTTACCACCAAAAAGTTGCATCATTCCGCTGATGTCCTGTGGGGCGTAAAAAGTATATTGCCAGGCATTGGCTTCGGTGTAATTGCTATTCACTTCTTTAGAGTCAAAAGGGAAATACCAGCCTCCATTTACTTTAGCCCGCATAAATCCGGTAGATGGATCGTAAAGATTTTGATAGGACTGTGCACGCTGTATGAACTCTTTATAAATATCTTCTTTTTTCATTTTTTTTGCCATCTGGGCAATGCACCAGTCATCGAAAGCATATTCAAGAGTCTTGGAAACAGATTCGCCATCATCATCGGTACTCAGAAAACCCACTTCACGGTATGCTTTTCCGCCTCTTTCATCCAGCATAGCACTACTAACCATTGCATTGAGTGCTTTTTCTGCATCAAAACCACTAACTCCTTTTAAATAAGCATCAGCAATTACCGGAATGGCATGATGCCCTATCATACAATCAGTTTCGTTGGCGGCAAGCTCCCATACCGGCAATTTGCCTCCTTGTTCGAACTGTTTAATAAAGGTGTTGATAAAATCGGAAGTGCGTTTGCGGTCGGTAATGGTGAGCAGAGGATGCAGTGCACGATAGGTATCCCAAAGCGAAAAAACAGTGTAATAATCAAAGTTTTCCGTCTTATGGGCTTTAAAATCTCTGCCAAGGTATTCTCCATTCACATCCGAATATGAATTGGGGCTAAGCAAAGCATGGTAAAGTGCTGTGTAAAACACCTCTTTCTGATCGTTGGAACCACCTTCTACCGTAATCTTACTCAGTTCTTTATTCCAGCTTTCTTCGGCATTGTTTCGCACATCTTTAAAGTTCCAGCCCGGTATTTCTTTTTCCATATTCAATCTTGCATTTTCCATGCTTACAGCAGAAATCCCAACTTTCACCAGGATTTGTTCTCCTTTGTTGGTGATAAAACTTACAGATGCTTTTACATTTTTTC
This sequence comes from Lentimicrobiaceae bacterium, assembly GCA_023227965.1. NCBI lineage: Bacteria > Pseudomonadati > Bacteroidota > Bacteroidia > Bacteroidales > Lentimicrobiaceae > Lentimicrobiaceae bacterium. The sequence continues at coordinate 21,206 of JALOCA010000014.1, forward strand.
CGTTAGTTTCATTTAGATAGGAATTTAACTGATCGTTGACAGCGATGGTCGAACGGTCGAAAGGCTTGGAAAATTTTGCAACAAAATATACTATCTGGTTGTCAGCCCATGCCTGCGACCGGCGATAACCTTCTATCTCGTCTGTTTTGGAAAAATGAATGTAAGAATCCAACACTTTATCGCGGTGCGAAAGATCAATGATGATATTGGCATTCTTACTTTCCGGAAAAGTATAACAATGCAATCCGCAGCGTGCAGTTGCTGTAAGTTCTGCTTTTACATGTCCTTTATTTAACAAGACACTATAGTAACCGGCGGAAGCTTCTTCATTTTCATGAGAAAAAGAGGAACAATATCCTTCTGCCATGTTTTTAGGACTGCCCCTTTTCCAAAATACCTTGCCAACTGTTGGCATCAGCAAAATGTCGCCATAGTCGGAACAACCGGTACCGCTAAGATGCGTGTGGCTGAAACCGTAAATTATCGTATCGCTGTGATGATAAGCTGAACAGCCATCCCAGCCATCAAGGCGGGTATCCGGGCTTAACTGCACCATGCCAAAAGGTACACTTGCACCAGGGTAGGTGTGTCCATGTCCACCGGTTCCGATAAAGGGGTTGACATATTTTGTAGGGTTACCGGAAAGTATAGGATGATTACTATTTGAAGAAAAGTGGTTACCGGTAGTGGAAAAAGTTACAAGAATTATCTGGATTATAATAACCGCTGAGGTTAATATTTTGTATTTGTGATTGCTGTATTTTTTCATTTTTTCTTGGATTTAACGCTCCGAATTTAACAATATATCCGATATGCCATTTTCTTTGTAATAAGTTTTGTAGTTAGTGCAAATGGAAATTAAGACTTAGGGTCAGAAGCTGTAGTTTACAACAGTTAAAAATGTACTTTCAAAATGTAGTAGAGGCAGGTTTTGAGTGGTTGAAAAAGTGCTTCGATGTTGTAAAAACCCGTTTTAAATGGCTAAGATGAAAGGATTAAGAATATTTTTTTGGCTGCATGATATTGTAATGCAATCCGGAACGAAGCAGAATTATTAATCCCGTAAACCAGAATAATTAGTTAAGAAATCCCGAAGCTTTTTCAAAAACATGGGCGAAAGCGGTGTCAACAAGGGGACTAAGCCCAGGATTGGCAACTGGAAATGGCGTTTCGTGTGAATAGGGAAATGGCGGGTCGAAAACTTCCACGTTACAGAAGGGTGGCTTACCGTGGATACCGAGGGTTTGTATTATTCCTGTGGCAGGTATCACACTGTCGTTTTTGAGGCAGATAGCCTGTATTTTGTCGTGCAGTTTTGCAATTGTGTGTTCTCTGAAAGTGCGCCTGTTGCTTTCTCTTATCATGGAAATAAACGCGTTACCCAAAGATGTTTGTTGTAAATGCACAAAAAACGGGTGTCGTTGGCGTATTTGGGTTTGCAAATCGCACATGTAAAAATGGTAAATCTTCCGGAAAGCCGTTTCGTCCATTATTAACCGCGAAACGCCGTTCATTTGGCTGAAAAGCGAGCCTCCGCAAAAAAGAAACATCCGGCTTTGCTGCAAAAGGTTAGCGGGATTTGCCAGCATGAGAATCTGCCCTAAAAACGAGCCTATTGAATAGGTAAACAGGTCAATATCCGCATTTTTTTCAAGGAAGGGATGCTTTCCACTTTTAGTTTGTTCGAGCAGACATATCACATCTTCTGCACTTTGCCAGCCCGAAAGCATGAAACGCAACGGGTCTTCCGACAATCGTTCGCTCAAAGCTACGTTGGCAATGGTCGTCATAGATGCCCTGGCAACTGAATGATTTCTGCGGATGAGCAAGGGCATAACGGCTCTGGGGTTGCTCCACATCTGCGGCGAACGGTTCATGTGAAAAGCAATGGGAAATAAAATTACGGGAACTCCTGTTTTTATAGCCAGGTAGTATCCCCATGGCAAATATTTCAGCCAGCTTCTCTCATTAAGTCCGTGCAGTAGCAGTATGGCTCTTTTGTATTTTTTACCCGTACCGGGAACAAAAACCGGATAGCGGAATTCTTTGTTTTCAATAATATCTTCGTCGTTGATATTGTAAAAATCATCTATGGCTGTACGGTTATCATTGCCGATTCCAGACGAATTCCCGAATCGTGAAGTAAAAGGCAGCATATGTATTGTGGCTCCGGAGGTGTTCACTGCCATTGCATTATTTTCTAAAGAAAAAACAGATTTTAACTCCCGGTATAGTGATGAATATTGCATAGTGTATTTCTGATTTGCAAAACAAAGGAAACACCGGAACAGGAGACCTTCAAATTAAAGGTGTACTACCCTGCAGAATGGGACGAAAACGGGGAATGCGGGATGAAAATTCTCATTGGGGGACGAATTGCACAACAGCAAAAGTCCAATATGATTCCTGCCCACTGAAACCGGAATAAAATCTGTACATTTGCACTCAAATCAATAGTGGAATGTCCGACTTACAGAAGCCCATCTCCCAATATCTTACCGAAAAAGGCAATATTGTAAGACTCATATTGTTCACGAGTGCTTTTGCATTGCTGTTCATAAACATTTATGCTCCTTTCGGTGTGGAAACATGGTACAATGTAACCCGGTGGCAACTTTTGTTGTTTTCAAGCCTGGTGATACTCACCGGAGTGCTGGTAGTTGTGGTAAGCAGGATGATAATGTATCATTGGTGTAAAAAACACAGCTTGCTGTTATGGCAGTATCTGGTTTGGGTAGTTGCCGAAGTTTTTTTTATGGCACTGTTTTATGCGCTTTACGAAAAATGGATAGTTGCCGATTCCCGTTTTTTCCCTGATTTGTTGAAAAATTCGATTCAAAATACTGCGCTGGTTCTTTTATTACCTTATTCTGCAACCTGGCTTTTTTTTTCGTGGAGGGAGAAAAAAATCAAACTTGAAACACTTTCGGCAGAAAAAGATGTTCCCGATAGCACAAAAAATATGATTCCCTTTCATGATGAAAAGGGTATACTTCGGTTGTCAGTAAAAGCCGAGCATCTGCTTTATATTGAATCTTCTGATAATTATGTTACAATTTATTACCTGAACAAGGAAAAAATTGTGCATTTCATGATGCGCAACACTATGAAAAAGTTGGAAGAGCAGTTGGAAGGCAGCATGGTAATCCGTTGCCATCGTTCGTTCATTATCAATTTTGAGAAGGTGAAGATTTTACGCAGGGAAAAAGACGGTTTACACCTTGAACTGGATGTGCCGGAAGCTTTACAAATCCCTGTTTCAAAATCGTATATCGAAAAGGTGATGCAGGTATTTACCCGGTTTAGTGTGTAACTTATTGCTTGACAAAAGTGTTTCTTTTGCCCGGAATCAGCGTGCGAGAATGTTTTCGGCTAACGCATCCAACGAAATTCCATCAAAATTTCCCGAACTCATCATCAATAGGTTGCAGTTTTTCCATTCCTGTTGCAGCAATGTTGCCCTGAGTATGGAAGAGTCGGTAAAAACTTGTAGATCGGGGTTGTTGAAGGCATCAAAAACCTGTTCGGAGCTGATAGGCGGCAGTTTTTTTATTGCAAGGGCATGATGGTTAAAGTACACTAAGGGGACATCGGCAAATTCGAGTGTATTTTGGTATTGCGAAAGAAAATCTTTGTTCAGACTGCTGTAGGTGTGCAGTTCCATACAGGCAACCAGCTTACGCCCGGGATATTGTTCTTTCAATGCTTTGGTGGTAGCCATCAGCTTGGAAGGTGAATGGGCAAAATCCTTATAAATGGCTGTAAAATCGTTTTTTGCAATCAACTCAAGACGTTTTGATGCACCCTTGAATGAAGCAATGGCATTAAAAAATAATTCGTCGCTCACCCCTAAAAGGTTGCAAACCTGTTTTGCTCCTGCAAGATTACACAGGTTATGTTTCCCGAAAATCTGCAACGCAGTTTTTCCATTTTTTGTGTTAAGATAGGTAATGCCGTTTTCTATGGTGAAACTAAGTGTTTTGTAAGCATATTTTTGAATAGACTCAGGGACATGGTCGGCTATTTTTACCACTTCGACATCTTCATTGCAATATACAAGAGCACCGTTATTGCTTATCAGTCCGGCAAATATCCTGAATTGTTCCACATAGTTATCGAAAGTGGGGAACACATTGATGTGGTCCCATGCAATGCCGCTGATCAGGGCTATGTCCGGTTTATACACATGGAATTTCGGACGACGGTCAATAGGTGAGGTGAGGTATTCATCACCTTCGAACACCATCAGGGGCGCATCTTCGCTGAGTTTTACCATTACATCAAACCCTTCGAGCTGGGCGCCTACCATATAATCGCAGTCAATTTTACAATGTTGTAAAACATGCAGAATCATGGCAGTGATGGTTGTTTTTCCATGACTTCCCCCTATGACAATTCTTTTTTTATTTTTCGACTGTTCATAAAGGTATTCGGGATAAGAATAAATTTTCAGCCCTAATTGTTGAGCACGGATGAGTTCGGGGTTATCGGCTTTGGCATGCATTCCTACTATTACTGCATCCAGTTGGGGGGTTAGTAGTTCAGGGTGCCAGCCGATTAATCCGGGTAACAGGTCGTATTTCCGTAACCTGCTTTTTGCCGGTTCAAAAAATTCGTCGTCAGAACCCGAAACTTCATATCCTTTTTTAGCCAATGCTATGGCAAGGTTATGCATTGCACTACCACAAATCGCAATAAAATGAACTTTCATAAGCGATAATCAGTAAAACTTTAATAATAAATTCATTTCTATCAAACAGAACTCTTGTCTGTAAAATAATTAAGCAAACATCTAAATTTTTTTTTAAGCAACCAAATTTTTTTTATATTTTGTAGAGCTTTTCCTTGCATAGCATTATGGGAAGCAAAATGTAAAAACATTACGGTTATCTTTGCGGTGAAAAAAACATATCATGGAACAGAAAAATATTCCGGAACTCAATATCCGTTTTGCTCAGGCAAGTCCGGAAGGAGTGATCCGGTATTTTAGCGATGTTTATGCGGGGAAAGTTGCTTTTGCTTCCAGTTTGGGTGCCGAAGATCAGGTAATAATGCATCTGATTGCCACTTTGGACGTTCCAATTCACATATTTACTTTGGATACGGGCAGGTTGTTTGCCGAAACCTATGATTTGCTTCATAAAACTCAAAACCGTTATCGGCTTCCTATCAGGGTGTATTTTCCTGAAAAAAAAGAGGTGGAGGAAATGGTCAACCAAAAGGGAATCAATCTTTTTTATAATAGTCTTGCCAACAGGAAGCAATGCTGCAGGGTGAGAAAAATTGACCCTTTGCAACGTGCATTACAAGGAATGCAGGTCTGGATTTGTGGTTTAAGATGGCAACAAGGCATTACACGTACCAAAAACCAGATGGTTGAATGGGATGAACAGAATCAAATGCTGAAAGTAAACCCTTTGATACACTGGACGGACGAGCAATTGTGGGGTTTTATACGACAAAATAATATTCCGTACAATATTTTGCATGATAAAGGATTTCCCAGTATTGGTTGTCAACCCTGTACCCGTAGTGTTGCTTTGGGTGAAGATTTGCGTTCGGGAAGATGGTGGTGGGAAAATCCTGAAAACCGCGAGTGCGGATTGCATAAAAAAGATTGATATTACACGGTAAAAAATTATGTTTAGTCAATTGAGCATCTGAAAATAAATTTACAAACAGTCGGAAATATGCCAAAATAAAAATACCGTACACTTATTGGGTACGGTATTTTTAAACTATTGGGTGACTCCGACAGGATTCAAACCTGTAACCTTCTGATCCGTAGTCAGATGCTCTATTCAGTTGAGCCACGGAGCCTTTTTGCGGTTGCAAAGATAATATCTTTTTTTAATTCCGAAAAGTAAATTTAAAATTCATATAACCTGAGTTTGGCGTAAGGTTACAAACCATTCTTGTAATATTTCAGTATGTTACATTTCGTCGTAGGCGATGAATGTTAATAGAATGTTGATTTTTTATGAAAGATTTTCGGAGGGCATCAATTATTAATCCCCTAACGGAAAATTTATAAAAAACAAAAAATCCTTTCTATGGATATTAAAACCCTAACGGATTAATATCAAGTAGATGTAAAACATATTTTATCCCGGGTTCAGGTTATTACCATCTGATTGTGAGGGCTAATCGGTTTGCAGTTTTTTCTATTTTAGCGGATAAACTTCTTCGCCGTTACTGAATGTCATTATTATTTTTACATGTGGCAATGATGATTCGGGTAAGGTCATTATGTCGCCATCCAATACCACAAAATCAGCAGCTTTCCCAGATTCGAGGCTGCCTTTCTCCTTTTCTTCGAATGCACCTTTTGCAGCCCAGATAGTTATGGAACGTAATGCTTCTTCCCGTGTAAGTGCATTTTCGATTTGGAAGCCGCTTTCGGGTTTGCCATTCGTATTTTTACGGGATACTGCAGCATAAAAAGTCAGCAATGGGCTGATATTTTCGATGGGAAAGTCTGTTCCATTGATAATCCATCCGTTTTGATTGAGCAATTTTTTATAGGCATAGGCATTTTTCAGCCGTTCTTCACCTAAACGTTGTCCCGCCCAAAACATGTCAGAAGTGGCGTGTGTGGCTTGTACCGAGGGAATTACCGAAAATTTTTCAAATACTGCAAAATCGGAAGGGCTTACTATTTGGGCATGTTCAATTCGCCATCGTAAATCATTTTGGCCTTTTAATAGTTTTCCGTAGATGCCAAGCATCAGGTTAACTGCAGAATCGCCGATGCAATGGGTGTTTACCTGAAATCCATTTTGATAAGCCAGCCTGCAAAATGTTTCTAATTTTTTAACCGGATTAGCTAAAATACCCGTTTTATCGTCGGCGTCGCTATAAGGATTTTTTAGCAATGCACCCATAGAGCCCAATGCTCCATCGGCATATAATTTTACCGAAGCAATGTGCAAACGGTCGGTTTGGTATGTACCAACTTTTACATAAGTTTCAAAATTTTCTTCTGAAGGATTCAGCATGGCATACACTTTCATTTTCAAGACTCCCTGTTTCTGGAGTGAATCAATGATTGTAATTTCTCTTTTTTCGAGACCTGCATCGGCAACCGAAGTAAGCCCTACGGCAAAACAATTTTCCTGTGCCTTAACCAGCAATTGAGTAATAGATTCCACCGAAGGGCGCGGAACAGCATTCTTTGCTTTGTCAGCAGTGTTTTCGAGAAAAACGCCAGAAAGTTTTCCATCGTTCCAGACGGCTTCTTCTTTATTCATCAATGTATTTTCGTTAATGCCTGTCAGGCGCATAGCTTCTGAATTCAACAAAACGGCATGCCCGTCAACACGGGAAAGTACCACCGGGATATCAGGAAAAGCTTCGTTGAGTAACTTATTATCGGGAAAGTTTTTATCAGCCCAAAGATTCTGATCCCACCCCATGCCGGTAAGCCATCCGTTAGGAAATTTTTTTTGGTGCTCTTTAAGCCTTTGCAGCATTTCGGTATAGGAAGCTACACCAAACAGGTCGGCTTTTTGTAAATTAAGTCCGTAGTGGTAAAAATGGCAATGACCGTCGTAAAAACCCGGATATACTGTTTTCCCCTGAAGGTCAATACTTTTATTTGTTTTATACTTTCGGGTTATGGCTTTGGTGCTGCCGGTTTCTATTACTTTTCCATTTTTTACGGCAAGGCTTTCATGAAAGGAAAATTTTTTGTCAACAGTATATACTTTACCGTTGTAAAGAACAATATCAGCATATTGACGACTAACAATACAGGAGTTCAACATAAGCAACAGGATACAAATTAGTAAACAAAAACGACGTAATATCATGGATTCAATTTTTACAAACGTACAAAAAACCATTTAAAAATATTTATGAACATTTACACTGTTGATATTTTTCAGAAAAAAAGAGGCAGTTTCAATTCCTTTTTATACTTTTGTCGTTTAGAACATAAATTTTATTATAAAAAATATGAACGGTAAAATTTTCACCCCTCGCTTTGTAGTAGTGATCAGTACTATATTTATTGCAGCTTTCTGGCGTTTGATACCCCATATGCCTAATTTTACACCTGTCGCAGCGATTGCTTTATTTGCAGGTGCCTATGTTCAGCGCAAAAGCCTTGCTTTTTTGATACCCATGCTTGCTTTACTTATCAGCGATGTGTTTTTAGGATTTCATGATACGATGTGGGCAGTGTATCTTTCATTTGCTATTACCGTATCTCTCGGAATGGTAATCCGGAACAGGAAAAGTATTGTAAATATAGCGCTGGTTGCCGTATCTTCTTCGGTTTTGTTTTTTATCATTACCAATTTTGCCGCATGGTTGAGTGGGATGATGCTTTACCCGATGAATTTCCAGGGGCTTATGCTTTGCTACGAAGCTGCCATACCCTTTTTCCGTAACGAAATTGCAGGTACCCTTTTATATTCTACAGTATTATTCGGAAGTTTCTATTTTGTAGAAAAACGTTTGCCTGCCAGAGCTTAATACTGAACGAAACAGGATGAAAGCAGGGTTTTTTCCCTGCTTTTTTTATGTCCGGGCTTATTCCTCGTATCGTTCGAGCAGCAAAATGGATTGTTGCGGAACGATAAAGTATTTTTCGTCGTTATAAACAATTTCGATGGCACCTTTTTGCAGGAAAATGGCAAGATCGCCTATTTTAGCCTGTAATGGGATGTAACGGATAGTTTCTTCCTTTGCCTTCCAGAGTTCATCGGTATCATCGCCGGGCAAGGAAACAGGATAACCCGGACCTGTTTTAATAATATAGCCCGATTGTATTTCTTCTTTTTCCTTATAGCCGGGTGGCAGGTATAACCCTCCTTTCGATTTGTTTGCTAAAGATCTGGGCTTAATTAATACCCGGTCGCCCACTACAATTAATTGCCGTAACTGATTTTCTTTACTATTTTCCATAAATTTAAAAAGACAAATTTACAATATCATTTTATTATTAAGCAACGTAAAACAAATGTATGGATTTTTACAAATCAAATTATTATTTTACCCTCATTTAATCCATAGAGGCTTTGCAATTGATTTGCAGGGAATGGTAACAATACAAATCGTTTGCTTTGCAAGACAACAGCTTTGGGGTACTGGTACAAACATAGTTGGCTGATGCCCTGTTAAAGTAGGGGGCAAAGCTGTAAAGGCACAAAGTATTCATAACAATTTTAAAATAGATGAAACTATGTATTGCTATTTACATTACCTGGGTCAGGTATAGTATTCATCTTCCAAATTATTTACTCATATCTGAACGGAAAGCCTATCTATAAAATGAATTTTTTTCTGTTAATTCCGTAACGAGTATTCTGTATAGTGATGCCGGTTTTCATAGATAATTTTTTACCTTTGTAGGGAATTTTTTTGTTATTTCTGCGTTAATGTAATATTTGTCAGCAAATTATTTTATTACTCCGATTAACTTATGCACGATATCATCCGATTACTGCCCGATTCGGTAGCCAACCAGATAGCTGCAGGCGAAGTGATCCAGCGCCCGGCTTCTGCCGTGAAGGAATTACTCGAAAACGCCATTGATGCCGGAGCTACAGAAGTTCAACTGAATATTAAGGATGCAGGAAAAACGCTAATTCAGGTGGTGGACAACGGCTGTGGAATGTCGGTTTCGGATGCCCGGATGAGTTTTGAACGCCATGCCACTTCAAAAATACGGGAAGCCAATGATTTGTTTGCCATACGTACTATGGGCTTCCGGGGCGAGGCGCTAGCTTCGGTTGCGGCTATTGCCCAGGTTGAGTTGAAAACGAAAAGAGCAGAAGACGAATTGGGCACACGTATTGAAGTAGAGGGTTCGGTGGTTAAAGATCAGCAGCCTTGTGTATGCCAGGATGGCACAGTTTTATCAGTTAAGAATTTATTTTTTAACGTGCCTGCCCGCAGGGTGTTCCTTAAATCACTTCTTGCCGAAACCAACCATATCCTCGACGAATTCTACAGGGTAGCCATTGCCCGGAACGAAATCGCTTTCTCATTTTTCCATAATGAAAAAAACGTTTTTTCTCTTTCAAAATCGTCGTTGAAACAACGAATTGTTGCACTTATGGGCAATACTTATAACGAAAGATTGATCCCTGTTGAATCGTCCACTTCGGCTATTACCATCGGTGGTTTTATCGGGAAACCCGAATTTGCCCGGAAAACACGGGGTGAACAATTCTTTTTTGTAAACAGGAGGTTTATCAAACATGCTTACCTCCATCATTCGGTTGAAAATGCCTTCCTCGAACTACTTCCGCATAATACTTACCCTTCTTATTTCCTTTTTATTGAAGTTGACCCCAAAACGATTGACATCAATATTCATCCCACTAAGACAGAGGTAAATTTTCAGGACAGTAAAATAGTATATGCTGTTTTGCAATCAGCAGTGAAACAAGCTCTCGGCAAATACAGCCTTACTCCGTCCCTTGATTTTGAAACCGAAAGAAGTCTTGATATTCCGCCTCTTGTCGGGGGACAAATGCCCAAACCTCCCACAATAACGATAAACCCTGATTACAATCCTTTTGGAAATATCCGGCAGGGATTTGAAAGAAATTTTACCCATAACCGTGATATAGAGAAACTTTTTTCGGCTGGCTCCTCGAAAGATATTCCTCCCTCAGTGCAGCAAAACATGACGGTAGAATGGGATGAAGATACAGAAATACAGCAAAATAAAGCAATATTTTCGATACAAAAGCGCTATATTGTTTGCAATATTAAATCAGGATTAATGATTATTGATTTGCAAAAAGCCCGGGAACGCATACTGTTCGACCGCCTAATGTCGGAAATGGAAAATAATCAGGAAAGTGCACAACAATTGCTGTTTCCGCATACGGTACATCTCACGGGTACTGATGCAGAGGTACTTCTATCTTTGTTACCTCAACTGCAGAACATTGGCTTCGAGATAAGCCAGTTTGGAAAAAATACATTTATTGTAAATGGAGTTCCTGCCAGCATGTCAGAATTCGATATTCAGTTGCTCCTTGAAGATATGGTTGAAAATTTTAACAAGCAGAAAACCGACCTTACCATTGATAAAAAAACTAACCTTGCTTTTTCGATTGCAAAAAGTTTAACATCAAAACTACCACAAAATTTACCCGAAAAAGCCATGCAAACATTAATTGATCAGTTGTTTGCTTCAAGCATTCCCCATACTTCACCTTCAGGGAAACCTACACTTACAATAATTAATTTTGAAGAAATAAGTTCAAGGTTTAAATAATTTGTATGATATTTGATAAGATAAAAATTAATATAAATAAGAATAAAAAAGATGGATCAATATAGTCCGACAGGATTCAGGATTCTCCCCCCCGTAGTAAAAAATTTACTGATAGCCAATATCGTATTTTTTTTGGCAACTATTATTTCCGACCAGCTTTTTCGTACTGACCTTACCGATTTTCTGGGGTTACATTATTTTCAGGCAGAAAAATTTCGCCCTTACCAGTTCATTACTTACATGTTTATGCACGGTGGTTTTGCGCATATTTTCTTTAATATGTTTGCTTTATGGATGTTTGGAAATGCTTTGGAAAATATTTGGGGTCCTAAACGGTTCCTGATCTATTATTTGGTAACAGGTGTGGGTGCAGCACTTACCCATTACATTATCCTTTATTTTCAAATAGAACCCGACCTAAGGCTAATGAATGCTTTTATTGCAAATCCTGATACCGGAAATCTTGCAGCATTAATTAGCAATCATCAATTTCAGATAAGTGCCTATTCGGGCGAAATCGTTAACCAGTTTGAAAGTTTTCGTAGTAATGTTAAAATTCTTCAGTTCGATCCCACTAATCATGCTGCCTTGCAAGGTGTAATAAATTTTGTAACAGAGTATAAGGAATATTACCTCAATATGCCAAATGTGGTAGGAGCTTCGGGGGCAGTTTTCGGATTGTTGCTTGCTTTTGGAATGTTGTTTCCCAATTCAACAATTTACATTTATTTTGCAATACCTATAAAGGCAAAATGGTTTGTAATTCTTTACGGTGCCATCGAATTATACATGGGAATTTCTGGAAGTCAATCCAATGTTGCCCATTTTGCACATCTTGGAGGTATGATTTTTGGTTTCTTTCTTATTTTATACTGGAATAAAAAAATAAACAGGAATAATTATTGATTATGCAATACCCAACGAATAATCCCTTTGCAGATGTAAAGCTGTTTTTTAGCAGAAAATCAGTGCTCTCTCAATTGATTATCGTTAATGTAGGCGTTTATGTATTGGTTAGTATTGTTTCACTTTTTTTCTTTCTTTTTCAAATAAATCCTGAGGCAACCGGCGTTTCCGGTATTACCAAACTGGTTTACTGGCTTGCAGTTCCTGCTGATATACATTCTATAATAGCCAAACCTTGGACGCTGATTACTTACATGTTTCTTCACGAAAATTTTCTGCATTTATTTTTTAATATGATTGTTCTCTATTTTAGCGGAAAAATATTTCTGGAGTATCTTAGTGAAAGACAACTGTTGGGAGTTTATATCTTTGGGGGCATAGCTGGTGCATTGGTGTACATAGTGTCATACAATGTGTTCCCGGTTTTCAGCCCTGTATTGCCGGTTTCTGTTGCCCTGGGAGCTTCCGCTTCCGTCTTATCCATATTGGTGGCTATTGCAGCGTATGTACCCCAATACAATGTACAACTGATTATTTTTGGTAGAGTTAAACTGAAATATTTAGCTATTGCATTTGTAGTCATTGATTTACTCAGTATTGAACGGGAAAATCCAGGAGGACATATTGCCCATCTCGGGGGTGCTTTGTGGGGAATTGTTTATATTTACTTTTTTCTGCAAAAACCGTTTATGAGTAAGGTACCTTCGTTTTCCTTGAATAAATATTGGAACAAAGTATTTACAAAGAAATCGAAGTTAAAAAAAGTTTATTCCGGTACACGTCCTGTTACTGATGAAGAATACAATGCACGAAGGGCTGCTAATCAGAAGAAAATGGATAAAGTACTGGATAAAATTTCGAAATCAGGATATAACAGTTTAACCACGGAAGAAAAAGAGTTTTTATTCTGGTCGAGCAACGGAAAACGATAAAAAAAACTATTCACATAACTTGGTGAAAGAATAGTATGAAAAAGAAGAAAAAATTAAGTTTTATAGGAAAAATATTTCTTTTTTTTAATCTTATCGTAATAGTTTTATTATTATTATCATATACTGCAAGTTGGATTCCTCCCGACAGGTGGTGGGCTTTTTCTTTTTTAGGAATTGCCTACCCGGTATTTTTTGTTATCAACGTCGTATTTGTTGTAATATGGTTGATTACCAGTAGAAAAAAATATTTTCTTCTTTCACTTTTTGCATTACTTTTGGGTTGGAACCATATCCGGTCGTACGTCAGTTTTCATAGTAAAACTCCTGAAGAAACCATAAGCCCCCGCTTAAAAATTATGTCGTTCAATGTTCGTATGTTTGACCTTTATAATTGGGAAAATCAAAAAAACATTTATACCCGTAACAGTATTTTTGATCTTATTAAAAAGAAAGACCCTGATATTTTATGCATCCAGGAATTTTTTTCCGATTCTGATAAGAAACGTAATTTCAATACCCTTGACACTCTTGTTAAATTGCAGAGGGCTAAATATGCCCATGTGGATTATTTTAAAAATTTTAACCGATTAGAGCATTGGGGCATGGTAACCTTCAGCGCTTACCCCATTATAAAAATGGATCGTTTCCAATTTTGCAACAGCGAGAATAACTATATGATATACACTGATATATTGTACATGGGTGATACACTACGTGTTTTTAATATCCATTTTGAATCTATCAGGTTGGGGAAAGAGGATTTGCTATTTGTTGAAGATGTTACTGGTAATACTGCAGAAAAACAAGATATTACATTTGGAACAAAAAAAATATACTGGAAGCTGAAAGCTGCTTTTCAAAAAAGGGCGAAACAGGCGAGAGAAGCTGTAGAACTTATCAAAAAATCACCCCATCCTGTACTTGTTTGTGGCGATTTTAACGATACTCCTTCTTCTTATGTTTATCATCAAATGACTCAACAGCTTAATGATGCTTTTGTTACTAGTGGAAATGGATTGGGAAAAACCTATGCGGGAAATATTCCTTCATTCAGAATAGATTACATATTATACGACAATCATTTTAACGCTTATAATTTTCAGATCATTAAAAAAAAGTTTTCTGATCATTTTCCCGTCAGTTGTGTTTTACAACCTAAAATGGAAATTAAATAAACTCCATGTGGGTTTCTTTAAGGTATTTCTCTTCTAAAAGGCGTGCTATTCGTCTGACAACGGTGCGCCGGATTTCGAGTTCGACAGGTAAATTGGGATCCTGATGAGCAATGTTAATTCGAGTACCAATAATAAAAAAAATTTCATCACTTTCAAGAAGCATTTTTGTAATTTTATCGGCAGGACCTTTTGAAAATTTATAGTTATTTGTATAAACACGAAGAATTTCAGCTACTTTCCCCAGTGTAAGGATGCCTTCAGTTACAAGGTCAATACTTGGCATGAATGAAATAGGTGGTAAATCCGGGTCGTCAAAATCGAAGCTGTCCTGAATTTCGAGTTGAAGCTCTCTTGCAATAATATCGCTGGTAGTAGCTCCGGAAATAATTTTTTTGCCGTTGAAATTTTTTACCCTTTCAGCTAATTTTTTGTCATTTTCTTCTTCAAAAGGAGGACCTGTGCAAACGAGTAAAGTTCTGGGCTGCCTGAAATAAATTACTGCGCAGCTACTGTCGTCTTTTGAATGGTAATGGTCGTTAATGTGTGCAAAATTAACTACTTTGGCTGCAAGACGAGTTGCCGAAAGGGTAGGCTCATGGGTAATCAGTTCGTGAACATACTCCTGCAGGTTATCGCGGCCCCAGCCAAAAAGATATTTATCACTTCCCAATCCCGATTGGGTTATGCCATCGGAACAGAAAATAATACGGTCTTCCTTTTCAGGGTAAAAGCTACAGTATAATAATTCTTTACCTGCATTTTTTTCTCCTTCCATCATAATACAATTCCATTCAGGTTCGTAAATTTTATTTTTCCTGATGATAATAGCATGAGGATTGTCGTATTCAAGAATTTTTGTTTCTCCATCATATTCTATGTCTATGATGGTAAAGGTGGCATAGCTCATTTTTCGGTCGCTGCAAACCGGTAAGGTGTGCATAATTATGTCGGCTATTTTTTGAAAATCACGATGTTCTTCAGTAAAATTGAGCGCCATGGTAGCCGTTAATGTGGAAAGCATGTTGGCTTTTACGCCATGTCCCATTCCATCGCTCAGTACGGCAATAATGCGGTTTTCTTCTTTTATTTTTTTAGAAAGGAAAATATCTCCGCAAATTCGCTCGCCTTCATGATTTTTTTGCTGACAGTTTACTTCAATGAAAAAATCTGATTTCATGATTTTCCGGTTTCTTTATGCGATTCAATTACAGAGTTTAGCATTTTTTCTGTTTTTGAGGCTCCTTCTCCCAGCAGAAAGGCGATTTGCTGTACCATTGCCAGGTTTTGTTCTATTACATCATTTACCCTGTTTATCACTTCTTCTTTACGAACTTCCGGAGTATACATATCACGGATAATGGCTCCTACGATTTTGTTCTTCTTAAGTGTAAAAACGGAAACATTCAATAAGCTGTCATTGTTGTGAATATCGCGATTGATAATATCTTCCCCGTTTTCAATTACATAGGAAAAAAGTTTGTAGAATTGGAAGTTGAGAAGGGTCTTTAAATCTGCACCTTTTAATCCCGGAATTACCTCATTTATTTCCTTTGCCTCTTCACCCAGAATATTGATAAAGCTTTGGTTTGATTCAAGGATTTTTAGTTTTTCATCTACCAGTACAACTGCTGAAGGTAATTTTTGCAGCATGGCAGAGGTTTGTTCCAGGGCTTCCTGGGTAGCTTGTTGTTCTTGGCGGGCTAATGTTTCCGACATTTTCAGGGCTTCCTGGGTTTTGGCAAGTTTTTCATTAGTAATTTTCAGTGTTTTAATATATTCATGTTTACTTTTGAGTGAATAATTATTGCACATATCCGTTTTTGCAAGCCCCTGTGCCACTGCCACCGCAAAATGCCTGCACGACTCAAAACCGCAAGAGCTGCATCCTTTTTCACCGGATTCTTCCTTGCCCATAATATTTAATACTTCCTGTATTTTTTCTTCATCAGGAAAAGGTAAACGCTGGTCGTCATTGGTAAAGCTGCAGCCCAAATCGAGCGATTTATATTTGCTAACATGTGCTGCCCAACTTTTTTTGTCAAAATTTTTCAACCTTTTGTTGGCATAATCTACCACGAGTCGTTTTCTGATAAATTTTTTCCCATCATGACTCATTCCTGGCCCCATCATACAGCCTTCGCAATAAAATATATTAAAATGCTCACAAATAGCTTCAAGGTTTTGGTCAAATTCTTTTATGGCTTCTATGGTTTCATTTCTTCCTTCTGAGGTTACAATGTTACCTGTCAGGAGATTTTCATCGAGACCGGCACATTGCAAAATTCCGTTACTCACGGGAAATAATGCGCCTTTATAGCCCAGAGGAGAGTCGAAATCAGAAAATTCGAGTTGACTCTCTTTTATATTAAATATATCAAAAAGTTTGCGTAATTCGGGGAAAGTCAGTGCAACATCAATTTTTGCATCTCCATCGTATCTAAAAATTTCTTCTTTTGCAGCAATACAGGGTCCGATAAAAACAATTTTTACTGAGTTTCCATAAAGTTGATGGATAACTTTAGCAGTAGCTATTTTGGGTGAAACAAGAGGAGCAAGATTTTCGATTAATTCTGGATAATATTTTTCAACCATTGTAAAAACCGGTGGGCAATTACTTGTAATATAGTACTTTCCTCTGAAGTCAGAAAACAATTCTGCATATTTATGGGCAACAAGGTCAACTCCGAAGGCTGCCTCAACGACGTATTTGAACCCCATTGCTCTTATCATGGTTACAAATTTCCGGTAGTCGGTAATATCGTCAAATTCACCCGGAATAGACGGAGAAAGAATTGCGGCAATTTCTTTATTCTGTTGCAACAAATCCATTACTTCACGGGTTGAGTCCCTGTAACCAATAGCTTGAGTTGGACATGCACGGTAACAGTTACCGCAACCTATACAACGGTCGTGTATTACGGTAGGAAACTCCTGATTGGGCTTTACTACAATGGCTTTTACCGGGCATGCTCTTACGCAGGCATAACAAACCGTACATTTACTGTTCTCTATCAAAATTAAAGGTGTTGTCATGTGTTTCCCGCCTAGTTTATTTTAAAAAGTATTTTTTTAATATGTCAACAACATTTTCGATATCAAATTTTTCGATTATTTTACCATTTATTGAAATATTGGGACCTTTATCACATTGTTTGAAACAATGGGCACCGTGAAAATACACTCTGTCAGTTAACTTATTTTCTGAAAGAAACTGTGTAATCATTTTAACAATATTTTTATTACCTCTTGCAAAACAAGAACTTCCTAAACATATTTTAATTTCGTGCCTTTCGCTCATGGCTTATACATGCAGTACTAAAAAATCGAAAATCAAATGTATAAAATTTATTATCATCGGTTGCGTTTCCCTAATTTTAAAATGTACAATAAAATTATTTTAATTCATTATAAATTACCTAATTTTAAATCACGGATAAATAGTCATAAATAATTGAAATTCAGGTAATAAAAAAATGTGTCTGGAGTTTCAATACTGTTATTATTATAACATTGTTATATTTATAACAAATAAAGTGCAATAATAGTTTAGGAATGATTAAATTTGTGATGGCAATTTTAAATAAAAAAACGTTTCTATGCATACTTCCATAGAAGAAATAATCAAAAAGCATCTGCGAAACCAGAAAGATAACCTTATCACTGTTTTACAGGAGATACAGGACGAATTTGGATATATTTCCGAAGAATCGCTCATAAAAGTTGGCGAATACCTGCGAATGCCGGCAAGCAAAATATATGGTATTGCTACTTTTTACGACCAGTTTCGTTTCGAGCCAAAAGGCAAGCACCATATTTGTATTTGTAGGGGCACAGCCTGCCATGTAATTAGCTCAGGTACCATTTTACGGGAATTTGAAAAACAATTAAAAATCAAAGCAGGACAAACTACGCGCGACGGTGTATTCAGCCTCGAGGTTGTGCAATGTGTGGGTGCCTGCAGTTTGGCTCCGGTAATTTCAATAAATGGTAAATTTTATTCAAAAATAACCCAAACTAGCATTAAGGAAATTATTCAGGAATGTAAACAAAAGGAGATGTAACATGGAAACGATAGCATCAAACCCCAACAGTCAGTTCCTGATTAATGAAGTTTTACTTGCCGAAACAGGCGTGTATGCAAAGGAAATAAATGAAAGACTTTTATTGATCACCCGGAATAAAATTACTCATCCGGTTATTTACATTGGTATGGGTACCTGCGGAAAAGTAGCAGGAGCAGAATACACAAAACAGGCTATTATTCAATATATAGACGAGAAAAAACTCAACGTTGAAGTAATTGAAGTCGGATGTATCGGTTTATGCTCGGCAGAACCTTTAGTTAACGTACAGTTACCGGGCAAAGCAAGGGTATCTTTTGAAAAAATAACTTCTGATAAGGTGGACACTCTTCTTGATGGCATTTTTAATTATTCTGTACCTTCTGAATATGTACTCGGGCAGTTTCCGCATGCCAACCATGAGGAGTGGGATGGAGTGCCTTATTTTTTCAACCATCCTTTTTTTGCCACACAAAAAAGAATTGTTTTACAGAACTGCGGTATCATTGATCCCTTATCAATAGAGGATTATATCGCAAGAGGGGGATACCGTGCTTTTATAAAAACCATTACAAAGTTTACATCTGAAAAGGTATGTGAAACGGTAGAACAAAGCGGATTGAGGGGAAGAGGCGGTGGCGGTTTTTTTACGGGGGAAAAATGGAAAATTGCCCATTCCTCTGCCGGAGACGAAAAATTCCTTATTTGTAATGCAGATGAAAGTGATCCCGGAGCCTTTATGGACAGGGCAATCATCGAAGGCGATCCGCACAGGCTGATTGAGGGTATCGCAATAGCTGCTTATGCCATAGGAGCCACCAAAGCTTTTATCTATATCAGAGCTGAATACATTCTGGCACTTGAACGATTGAAAAAAGCTATATTACAGGCAAAAGAATTCGGATTGTTGGGCGAAAATATTTATAACAGTGGATTTAACCTGCATTTGATTGTGAAACAAGGTGCAGGAGCATTTGTCTGTGGAGAAGAAACAGCACTTATCAATTCTATTGAGGGAAAACGCGGTCAGCCCCGCTCAAAACCTCCTTACCCAGCAGTAGAAGGATTGTACAATAAACCTACTGTGGTAAACAATGTGGAAACCCTTGCCAATATTCCTTCAATTATTGAAAACGGGGCTCTTTGGTTCAACGAAATCGGGACAGGAAATAGTAAGGGAACTAAGGTATTTGCCATGACCGGGAAAATCCGGAATGCGGGTTTGGTTGAAATTCCGATGGGAACCACTTTGCGACATATTATTTTTGATATCTGCGATGGAATCCGCGAAATGAAAGAATTGAAAGCTGTACACATCGGGGGACCTTCTGGTAGCTGTATTACACCACAAAATCTTGATATAGAAATAGACTATGACTCACTTATCGGAATAGGTGCTATCATGGGATCGGGCGGGATGGTTGTGATGGATGAAAATACCTGTATGGTGGATATTGCCAAATACTTTATGAATTTTTTGCAACGGGAAAGTTGTGGAAAGTGTATCCCCTGCAGAGAAGGAACCCGAAGGATGCACGAAATACTGGAAAATATTACTAAACGTCCTTCTAATGAGAGTGGATATGAAACTCTTGAACGCTTTAAAGGGATTATGCAATTGGAAAGTCTTGCCGAAGTAATCCGTACTACTTCGCTTTGTGGCTTAGGACAAACGGCACCCAATCCCTTGCTTAGCACACTTAAATGGTTCAGAGAAGAATATGAAGAACATATTTTTGACAGAAAATGTAAAGCCGGAGTTTGTAAGGATCTTCGTTTGTTTTATATAGACGTGGATAAATGTACAGGTTGCACTCTTTGTATCAAAAAATGCCCTGCCGATGCCATTATTGGTACACCTCGTTCGCCCCACTTTATTATCGAAGAAAAATGTACAGGATGTGGAATATGCTATGACATCTGCAAATTTGTTGCTATTTCGGTTAAATAAATATTCAAAGCAATGATCATCAATATAGAAGTTAATAATAAGTCTATAAAAGCCAAAAGGGGAGAAACCATACTGTCGGCGCTTTCCCGCAATGGAATTTCCATTCCTGTGTTGTGCCATATGGACGGACTTGATGCTACCGGTTCGTGCCGTATGTGTGTTGTGGAAGTAGAAAACTTACCCAATCTCATTCCTGCCTGCTCATATCCGGTGGAAGAATGGATGAAAATATGGACGCATTCTCCTAAGGTAGTCAATGCCCGTAAAACTATAGTGGAATTATTGCTGTCAAACCACCCCGACGATTGTCTGTATTGTGAAAGAAACGGAAGCTGTGAACTGCAAAATTTTGCTATCGAACTCAATGTAAGAGAAAGGCGTTTTCCGGGTAAAAAAAATAAATACAAAACCGATCCCTCAAGTGCAAGCCTTGTACGTGACCCTGCCAAATGTGTTTTATGTGGAAGGTGCGTTCGTATGTGCGACGAAATACTCGATATTGCCGCCATTGATTTTATCGGGAGGGGAAATAAAAGTCTTATCACCCCTGCACTCAGCAAGCCGCTCAATCTTTCCAACTGTATAAACTGTGGTCAATGTATTATGGTTTGTCCCACAGGTGCCCTGCACGAAAAAATTCATTTCCGCGAACTCCAGGATGCTCTGCATAATCCTAATCTGCATGTGGTAATTCAATATTCATCTGCTGTACCGATAACACTTGCCGATGAATTTGGCATAAAGCCCGGAAAGGATATTCATGGTAAACTTAATGCCGCTTTACGGAAAATCGGGTTTGATAAAGTGTTCGAAACGGCTTTTGCAGTTGACCTTTCCATCATTGAGCAAAGTGAAGAATTGATTCAGCGACTGCAGAACAAAGAAAAACTGCCCATGTTTACCAGTTGTTGCCCGGGTTGGATAAAATATATCGAACAGTTTAGTCCTGATTTTATTGAAAATATTTCCACCTGCAAGTCGCCCCAGCAGATGTTGGGTGCAGTGTTGAACAGTTATTATGCCGAAATCCAGAATATACCTGCAGAAAAAATTTACAGTGTTTCGGTGATGCCCTGTACTGCCAAGAAATTTGAAGCCCAACGTGAACAAATGACACACAAAGGCATTTCTGATGTGGATGCCGTTCTTACAACCCGTGAATTGATAAAACTCATCACTTTAAATGGGATTAATATTACCCAATGCGAACCCGAACTTCCTGATCTCCCGTTCCGGAACAGAAGCAGTGCAGGTAAAATAGTAAGTGCAAGTGGTGGAATGCTCGAAGCAGTATTGCGAACAATATACTTTAAACTTACAGGGAAAGAATTACCCGGTTTAAAAATTAATGAAATAAGAGGAAGCAAGGGGTACAAGGAAGCAAAATTAAAAATTGGAAACCATGTTCTTGGCGTAGCTGCCGTAAATGGGATGGGCTCTGTACGCAAATTGCTTAACGAACTTGCCAACGGACGAAATGATCTGCATTTTATTGAAGTGATGGCTTGCCCCGGAGGTTGCATTAATGGTGGCGGGCAGCCTCTTTATAAAGACATCGCTACATTAAAAAACCGGGCAAAATCTTTGTATGATGCCGATGAAATTGAATCTATCAGGGTTGCACACAAAAATACCGGGGTTAATGAACTATACCAAAACTTTTTTACGACTCCGCTTAGCGAAAAATGCCAGCAATATTTGCATACCACTTATAAAAAACGTGAAGTACTTTTATAAATCAGCAATATGATCAGTACATCCGATAAAAAACATCTTGTTTACACCATCAAAGAAAAATGTAGGGTTTGCTATACCTGTGTCAGGGAATGTCCTTCTAAAGCCATAAAAATCATTCATGGGCAGGCAGAAGTAATTTCAGACCGGTGCGTTGCCTGCGGAAATTGCATAAAAGTTTGCAGCCAGTATGCAAAAGTTTTTCGGAAAGATATTGCACAAATGTTTACACTTCTTGATGCCGAGGAAAAAGTTATAGCCATGATTGCACCGAGTTTCCCTGCTGAATTTAGTGAGTTTGAGAATTATCAGACGTTTATTGGAATGGTACGTGCACTGGGATTTTATAAGGTAGTAGAAGTGGCTTTCGGCGCCGACCTTGTAGCCATGCAGTACAAGAAAATACTGCTAAACCGGAATGCAGTTCCCTGTATAACATCTGATTGCCCCGCAATTGTATCGTATATCGAAAAATACCATCCCGATTTAATATCTAACTTGGCTCCGATAATTTCGCCTATGGTGGCGATGAACAGGGTGGTAAGAAACAAATATGGCAGCGATGTGAAAATTGTTTTTATCGGACCCTGTATAGCTAAAAAAGCCGAATCGGAAGAAATTGACTGTGTGATTACTTTTCGCGAATTGCGGGAAGTTTTCAAAATGAAGAATATCAGCACTCAAAATACAATAGCTTCGGTATTTGATCCTCCGCTGGGAGGGAAAGGAGGGATTTTTCCTGTAAATCGTGGATTATTGCGCACAATTGATATTGAAGAGGATATCCTTGATGGAAACATCGTTGTTGCCGAGGGAAGAAACAATTTTCAGGAAGCTATTCGCGAATTTGAAGCCAAATTGGTGGAACAGGAACACCTTGAACTGTTGTGCTGCGATGGTTGTATTATGGGACCAGGAATGTCACCTTATCCGTTCTTTTCAGGAAACAGTCATCGTTTTACTAAAAAATCGAGGGTAAGGAAATATGTTTTACAGAAACTCGAAAAATTCGACCTGATGGAGTGGGAAAGAAATGTGAGAGAGTTTGCTGGTATTGATTTTTCGAAAACATTTGTAAACCATGATATGCGCCCAAATAAACCTCCAAAACAACAAATAGATGAGGTTTATATAAGTATGGGGAAAACAAATCCCCAGGATCATCTCGATTGCGGAGTTTGCGGATATGATTCCTGCGAAGAACATGCCATCGCAATAATAAAAGGACTTGCCGAGGTTGAAATGTGTTTGCCCTATGCAATTGAAAAATTACATAATTCTGTAAGAGAGCTTAATGATTCAAATGCAAAGTTAGCTTCTGCTCAACAGGCATTGAAACAGAGCGAAAAATTGGCAAGTCTTGGACAGCTTTCGGCAGGAATTGCTCATGAACTGAACAATCCGCTTGGAGTAATTACCATGTACAGTAATATTTTAAAAGATGATGCACTCGAAAACGACCCTATAAGAAAAGATCTTGAGCTTATAGTTGATCAGGCTGACCGTTGTAAAAAAATTGTCAGCGGTCTGCTTAATTTTGCACGCAAAAACCAGGTGAATTTTGAAGAATTGAATGTGAATAAACTTATGGAGAAAAGTATCAGCTCGGTAATTGTGCCTAAAAATGTGAAAATTTCACTCAATACGATTAATAAAAACCCGATAGGGATGCTTGACAAAGATCAAATGACACAAGTGTTTACCAACCTGATTAAAAATGCGGTAGAAGCTATGCCATCCGGCGGAAAAATCAGTATTACCATTAACGATACAAACGATGAGATGCTGTTCAGCGTTTCGGACTCAGGTACGGGTATTGCTCCTGAAAATATGGGAAAACTTTTCACTCCCTTCTTTACAACCAAAGGCATAGGAAAAGGTACCGGATTGGGCTTGCCTATCATCTATGGTATAGTGAAAATGCACAAAGGCAGCATAGTAGTAAATTCAAATAATAACCCTGAAAAAGGTTCCACAGGAACAACTTTCAAAATAACATTACCAAGAGTTCACACTGATTAACAATAAAAATACAACTGGATAATAAAAATTAAAATTTAATGATATGGCTAAAAAAAATATATTAATCGTTGATGATGATATTGATTATCTGTTTCAGATGAAAACGAAAGTGGAACAATTCGGATTTTCTACCATCACTGCCGAAAGCCAGAAAGAAGCCGAACAGATAATAGAAACTACCAAACCGGACCTTGCTATTCTTGACCTGATGATGGAAAATGACGACAGCGGTTTCATTCTCAGTTATAAAATCAAGAAAAAATATCCGGATGTACCCATAATAATTGCTACAGCGGTAACTGCAGAAACCGGTATGACTTTCGACGTAAGGGCAGAGGAAGATAAAGTTTGGATAAAAGCCGATCTTTTCCTCGATAAAGGGATTCGTGCCGACCAGCTACAGCGCGAAATCAACAAATTGTTAAAAATATAAAAAATGGCAACTTTTAAATTATTGGTTGTTGACGACGAACCGGGAATACGTTCGGGGGTAAGCCGTATTTTGCAAAATTTTAAGGTGGATTATCCATTTATGGATGAACACATAGACTACCAGGTGCTGGAAGCCGAAAGTGGTGAAGCGGGTATAGAAATTATTGATACAGAAATGCCCGATATTATCCTGCTCGACAATAAACTTCCGGGAATACAGGGAGTAGAAGTGCTGGAATATGTGAAAAAACGGCAATATGATATTATCGTAATAATGATAACCTCGTATGCATCGCTCGAACTGGCTGTTAAAGCCACCCGTGATGGTGCCTATGATTTTATTCCCAAGCCTTTCACACCACAGGAATTACGTTCATCGCTCGAAAACATTACCAAACAGCTTTTTCTGAAGCGGATGACGCAAAAACTCAACAAAGCAGGCAAAGAAATCCGCTTTCAGTTTTTGTCGGTGTTGTCGCACGAATTGAAAGCCCCGCTTAATGCTGTGGAGGGGTACTGCCGCATGATACGCGAAAAACAATTTGGCGAAAATGTGGATGCATATACAGAGATGCTCGACCGTTCTCTCGAACGCATACAAGGTATGCGCAACCTGATAATGGATATGCTCGATCTTACAAAAATTGAATCAGGCAAACCTACCCAACATCTTACAATGGTTGATATTAATGCCATAGCACGCAATGCTATGGATACCATGCGCCCTTATGCTATTCAGAAAGACGTGGATATGTATCTGAATACAAAGGAAAGTATAATCATGACAGCCGACAACGATGAAATTGAAATTATTTTCAACAATTTAATATCGAATGCCGTAAAATACAATAAAGAAGGAGGACGCGTTGATTGTTCTGTACGGCGCGAAAAGGATAGTGTTAAAATAATAATATCCGATACAGGAATAGGAATAAGCCAGGAAGATTCCGAACGCATCTTCCAGGATTTTGTACGCATAAAAAACCAGGAAACAAAAAATATTACCGGTAGCGGGCTGGGACTTTCCATCGTCAGAAAAATAGTTGATATGTATAAAGGCGATATCGAAGTTCAAAGTACCCCTGGCAAAGGAAGTACATTTACCATTACTTTACCCGTTGACTAATCTAATTAATTACGAATGAAAAAACTACCCGACAAAACCGTAGAACGTTTAAGCCAATACCGTCGTACTTTATACCAATGTCTTAACATAGGAAAACGCTATATTTTTTCTCATGAACTCGGAAATCTGCTGCATCTTACTTCAGTGCAGGTGCGCAGAGACATCATGCTCATCGGACATTCCGGAACACAACGCCAGGGATACGATATTAAAGACCTAATCCAAACTATAGGTTCCATCATTGACTCCCCTCAGGGGCAGAAAGTAGTTGTGGTGGGTATAGGAAATCTTGGGCGTGCTTTAATGGGATATTTCAGCGGTAAACGTACCCAATTATCCATCGTTGCAGCTTTTGATACCAATCCTGATAAAATTAACCGCGTTTTTGCCGGTGTGCCCTGCTATCCCAATGAAAATCTTTCTGAAATAATCAAAAAGGAAAATATAAGCATAGGTATTATAACTGTTCCGGCAAGTGAAGCCGTTCAGGTTGCCGAAACTCTTGTAAGTGCAGGTATCAGAGGATTGCTGAATTTTACTCCCAAACCCATTAATGTTCCTCCGCATGTTTACCTTGAGGAGTTTGATATGATAACATCTCTTGAAAAAGTGGCTTATTTTGTAAAACAATGAAAATATTTCATAATTTAGAGGATATAAGGAATATTAAAAAACCGGTGGTAACTACCGGCTCATTTGATGGTGTGCATGTGGGACATAAAACAATTATCCGACGAATTAATACCCTTGCCCGGCAAATTGGTGGTGAATCCGTGCTCGTTACTTTCCATCCGCATCCGCGCAAAGTGCTATATCCCGATACAGCAGGGAAAAATCTGCTACTTATCAATTCGCAGGAGGAAAAAATAGAACTGCTTCGCAAAACAGGACTCGACAATCTTGTAATCATCAATTTTACCATCGAATTTTCCCGTTTGTCTTCCATTGACTTTATCCGGAATATTCTTGTGGGGAAACTCCATGCAAGCATAGTGGTAATAGGGTTCAACCATCACTTCGGGCACAATGCCGAAGGGGATTTTAATTATTTATATGAGTTAGGGAAATACTATAATTTTAAAGTAGAGGAAATTCCCGAACAGGATATCCACAACGAAACCGTAAGCTCAACTCTTATCCGGAATGCACTGCTCGAAGGGAAAATTGAAAGGGCAACAGCTTATCTTGACCATCATTACATGATAATCGGGAAAATGTTTAAAATGGAGGAATCGCTTGTGTTTGCCGATTTTCCTACCATCAATATCCTGATAGAAGAAGAATGTAAACTTATTCCTCCCGATGGTGTGTATGCAGTGAGTGCACAGCTAAAAGATGCCGTTTACAAGGGTTTGGTGAACATTAAAAACTTTTCACAGAAAAATGAACGTAGCCTGAAGGATATATCTGTTGAATTGCACGCTTTTGGAACAGATACCTATCCCACAGACGAAAATGTAACCCTGTTGTTTGCCAAACGCATACGCGACGAAAGAACTTTTTCTGGTTTGGAAGAGTTGAAAAAGCAATTAGCAAGTGATAAAGCCATAGTGGAGGACTTGATTTATTGATAAAAACAGAAAGCAAAATTATGCCAGAGGCAGAAAAAATGAAAGTAACATTTCTGGGAACCGGAACTTCTACCGGGGTACCCGTAGTGGCTTGCAATTGCGAAGTATGTAAAAGTACCGACCCACGCGACAAACGTTTCCGCACTTCGGCTATGATTACGGTGGGAGATACCAATATTGTGATAGATTGTGGCCCTGATTTTCGCTTCCAGATGCTTAAACAAAATGTAGAAAATATTGAAGCTATAGTTTTTACCCATCAGCACCGCGATCATATTGCCGGACTCGATGATATAAGAGGTTTTAATTATATTCTTAATAAAACCATGGATATTTACGGCGCCCAGCAGGTTTTAGAAGGCATACGTACCGAGTTTCCTTATATTTTTACCGAGACACGCTTTTTTGGTGCACCGCAGATATGTATGCACACCATAACCAATACACCTTTTAATATTAATGGCATCAAATTTATTCCCATAGCAGTAATGCACGATAAACTTTCCATTTTTGGCTACCGTATCGGCAATTTTACCTATATAACCGATGCAAGTTTTATTTCGGAACAGGAGAAGGAAAAGATAAAAGGCTCGGAAGTGATTGTGCTGAATGCTTTGCGTAATTCAAAACACGTTTCTCATTTTTCATTATCGGAAGCTGTGGCGCTTATTGACGAACTGCAGCCCCGTGAGGCTTATCTTACCCATATCAGCCATTTTCTCGGGTTGCACGAAACCATTAACAAACGCCTTCCACAGCATATTCGTCTTGCACACGATAACCTGAAGATTGAAATTTGATTAAAAATTACTTTTAAAATGTAATTACTGTGTATTGATGATAAAAAAAAGAATGATTACATTGTTTAATAAATTTCTTAATACTTTAGTAAATAATTTATATTGCTATATTTTTGTTTTTTTGATTGTAGCTCTTTCGTTTTTGCCAATGATAAATGCCTTAAAATGTGGATTTGTCAATTTGGACGATAATATTTATATTTATGAGAATAGCTTGATAAGACATTTGTCATGGAACACTTTTTTTAATTTTTTTTCGGGCAATATCGGGCAATATCCTCCATTGGTAATGTTTATTTATTCAGTAATTTACCATTATTTTGAGCTTAATCCTTTTTATTATCATTTTGTTAACCTGTTACTGCATACCTGTAACAGTGTATTGGTTTTTATCTTTATTTACCGGTTCCATCATAAGTTGATTGCCGCCACAATTACGGGTTTGTTGTTCGCAGTTCACCCTTTACATGTGGAATCGGTTGTTTGGGCTACAGAATTAAAAGATGTTTTATATACATTTTTCTTCATTGGTGGTTTACTGGCATATCAAAGCTATAGTTTTACCAATAAAAAAATAAAATATTTAATAATTTCTTTTTTCTTTTTTGTGTTTTCTTGTTTTTCAAAAGGAATGGCAGTGGTATTTCCCTTAATATTATTATTGATTGATTATTTAATTGATGGAAAAATAAATTGGAAAAAATTGCCCGGAAAAATTCCTTTTTTCGTATTTGCATTATTTTGGGGATATTTAACATTTATTACACAGAATGAAACAGGTGCGGTGGGACACATTAATTCCGTAGCCCAACGACTTTTCATTGCATGTTATGGATTTCTGTTTTATATAGTTAAAATGGTTGTTCCCATAAATCTTTCTGTTTTTTATCCTGCAAAAATCCAGGCTGGAGTATCTTTACCGTTTATTTACCTGGTTTCTCCGGTTTTTTTATTAATGCTAATATTGATTGTTTTATATTTTGCAAAATATTCTCATATTATTATATTCGGTTTTCTTTTTTATTTATTTACTGTAATATTGATATTGCAATTAATTCCTGTGGGTTTTCAGGTTACTGCTGAAAGATATTTCTATCTTTCGTCAGTTGGATTGTTTATGATAGTCGGCTATATGATAGACTATTGTATTCGGTATTTTAAAAAACATAAATATATTATATTGGGTGTTTCTGGTATTGTTATTTTGCTTTTGGCGATAAAAACAGATCGTCAGACAAAAATATGGAAAAATAGCCTGAGCCTTTGGAATAATGCATTATATGATGCAGGAAACTATTCAGATTATGCATTTGTATATACCAATAGAGGAGATGCTTACGGTAATCTTGGAGATTATAACAGCGCACTCCGGGATTATTCAAAAGCTATTGAACTTGACCCGGGGTTTGAAAATGCTTTAAATAACCGGGGAGTAATTAAGGGTATATTGCGGGACTATGAAGGTGCAAAAATAGATTTTGATGCCGTTCTTGCATTGCATCCTGACTATGTTAAGGCATTAAATAACCGTGGAAATATCTACAGATTCTTAGGAGATTTTCCCCATGCATTTCAGGATTTTTCCAAAGCCATAACTATTAAACCGGATTACTGGGATGCGTATCTTAATCGGGGAATAATCAGCTATTTTTCCGGCAATTTGTTTTCTGCCTGTGCCGATTGGAAAAAAATAAAAAATGCCGGATCCCCGATTGCCGACGAATTATTATTGAAATATTGTAATTATTAATTACTCGTTCAGGAAAACACACAGGTAAAGTTGTTAGCTGATAAAAACTTTTGTTTTATCAGGTCAGTGTACTATTATGGATTGAAATTCCATGCATTAGCGTTTTAAAATCCGAAAAATGACCTTTTTTTCAGGTGATACCAATCAGGATGGGTTTATTGACGGTGGCAATTTGAGCCCTGTTGACAACGATGCTGTCGGATTCGTGATGGGTTATCTTGCTTCCGACATCAACGGCGACGGTTTTGTTTACAGTGCCGATATGACAATTATTGATAACAATGCGGCTGATTTTATATCTGTAATAACTCTTTAACCTTAAAGTCCATAAATATCATAATAATCATTACTAACAAGCTTTTTATACGGTAATAGCAATTCGCTACCAAAGGTTTTTTTAAGGATAATGATATACCGGGCACCCTGTTGCTGCAAACCCGTGATGAAAGTGCTGTCGGATATTTGTGCATTAAAGGCAATCCAGCCTTTGCGGTGTGCGAAATACATGGGAGTGGGGTAGGCTCCGCTGTTGATAACAACAAGATCATTTTTACCCGAAATTTTGTCCATATCTTGTTCTATGTTCACTAGTGTTTTGTCTTTCTTTTTAATTCTGAAATCATGTTGTTGGTTGGCTATTCCCTCGGCAGCCACCGCAAGTAGTAATACTACTGCAAGCCATTTTATATTAATTTGAGCGATACCATAACCGCCTGTGAGCGCCATAACCGGTACAAAGGGTATCATATAATACGCATGGTGCGTAAATGTACTGCCTGCCTTGATAATAACAATAAAAAATGTCGCAAAGACCAATAGCAGCAGGGTTGTTAATAATTTATTATGTTTTGCAATGGCAAAATACACGCCGAGGATAAATACGGCAAAACCCGAAAACTTCATGGCATTTTCATAAAACTGCGAAAGTGTTAACGGCAGTTCGGCAATAATTTCCCTGAAACCTGTAATTGCATTTTTCCCCATGAAAAAATGCTGAAATCCATATTGCTCCACTAAGTAAGAAACCCAATATCCGTACCAAAATCCCACAGGAATAAGCAATAGCAAACCCGCTATGGCAAAAATAATTTTTGCAGATATTTCATACTTCGTACTGAAAAAAAGCGGTAAACCCACCACAAGAACGCATACGGCAGGTAGCTTTGACAAAATTCCGGCGGAACATAGCACCACATATCCCACAAGAGATGTCCATTTTCGTCCTCCTTCGAAAAACCGAATGCCACAATACACCCCTGCAAGAGTGAGCGAAACCGAAAAAGTGTCAGGCATTATTTTCCGTGAATAGGCAAACCAGATGGAACAAAGCAGCAGAATGGTAGAATTAAAAGCAGTTTTGTATCCAAAATACTTCATAACAAGCCGGTAAAAGAAGTAACATCCCAATCCTGAAACAATAAGGTTGATAATCCGCCCGTACCAGTGTGCATAGCCAAAAAGCAGCGAAACTGCGTAAATCAGGTAATTCAGCAATGGAAATTCCATGCCCGTGACACCACTTTTGTTCCCGGCAAAATCAACACGCGGATAAAAAATATTCGCATCGTTTTCGTAAAAGTTGCGGGCAACCATAGTTA
This sequence comes from Lentimicrobiaceae bacterium, assembly GCA_023227965.1. Classification (NCBI taxonomy): domain Bacteria; kingdom Pseudomonadati; phylum Bacteroidota; class Bacteroidia; order Bacteroidales; family Lentimicrobiaceae; species Lentimicrobiaceae bacterium. The sequence goes on from JALOCA010000014.1 coordinate 52,503, forward strand.
CTGTGGTTTGTCGCCAATTGTGGGCAACTTCGAGAGGCGGGTTGGTAATACCGTAAAGACGAAGCAAGCAGAAAAAAATTATCCAGAAACGAATGTCTTCCAGCAGGCTTTTAATCCGATTACTATGCATGGGTAAGAGAATTTATTATTTGCAAAATATTTAAGTAAAAACGAGTAAATATTATTTTTCGCATCAAATGTAAACAGGTTTTGAAAAACAGAAAAACATTACTTGCCAAATCTGCTTACTTTTGTCCCGAAACAAGGCGATATGAACATATTTTTAGCGGAGCAGCTTTCCAAATCATTCGGGGAAAAAGAATTATTCAGCAATATCACTTTCGGTATAGCCGAAGGACAAAAGGTAGCGCTTATCGCTCGCAATGGAACAGGAAAAAGCACTTTGCTGCGGATCATCGCCGGGAAAGAAACAGCCGACACAGGAACAATTACCTTTCGTAAACAACTGAAAGTGGCTTACCTCCCGCAGCTTCCCTTGTTCAGAGAAAGAAACAGTGTGCTTGCCGAACTGTTCAATACAGGAAGTGATGTGATGCAGGCTATCAGCGCTTACGAGCATTGTCTTTGGCTGAGCACTGTTTCTGCATCGCATGTTCAAAACGATTTGCAAGATGCCATCAACCGGATGGATGCGCTTAATGCCTGGGATTACGAAGCAAGGGTGAAAGAAATTCTCACCCGTTTCGAAATTACTGACCTTGATCAGCAGGTAAGTACTTTGTCAGGCGGGCAGCGGAAAAAACTTGCCCTTGCCAAAACCCTGCTCGAAAATGCAGATTTGCTCATTCTGGACGAACCTACCAATCATCTCGACATTAACATGATCGAACACCTTGAAGACTACCTTTCGCGCCAGCGCCTCAGCTTGCTACTGGTTACCCACGATCGTTATTTTCTTGACTCCGTTTGTGATGAGATTCTCGAAATGGAAGAAGGAAATATTTACCGCTACAAAGGCAATTATTCCTATTTTCTTGAAAAAAAAGCCGAACGCGAAGCCATAGAGGCTACCGAAAAGGAAAAAGCACTTAACCTGTACCGCACCGAACTCGAATGGATGCGCCGGATGCCCTCGGCAAGAGGAACCAAGGCAAAAGCACGTAAAGATGCTTTTTATGAATTGCAGGAAAAAGCAAACCGTTCGCATTCAAAAAATGACTTTGAACTGAATATTTCCATGAACCGTTTGGGCGGAAAGATTCTTGAGATAAATAATATTTGCAAAAGTTATGGCGAAAATACCCTTATTTACGACTTCTCATATACCTTCAAAAAGGGCGACCGCATTGGCATTATCGGGAAAAACGGCGTGGGAAAAAGCACCTTGCTCAACCTGCTGAGTGCAAAGGAACGACCCGACAATGGGCGTATTGTTGCCGGGCAAACGCTCGTTACCGGATATTATTCGCAGGAAGGATTCCTGCCCAAAGAGGACAAAAGGGTGATAGACCTGGTGAAAGACATAGCCGAAGAAATCCCGATGGGAAAATCCACCATTTCTGCTACACAATTTCTACATTATTTTGGGTTTAGTTATACATTGCAGTACAATTACTTTTCCCTGCTGAGCGGGGGCGAAAAGCGAAGATTGTATCTTCTGATGCAGCTCATTAAGCGTCCTAATTTTCTTATCCTCGATGAGCCTACCAACGACCTTGATGTGTTTACCCTTGCCTTGCTTGAAAATTTTCTGATCGCCTTCGAAGGTTGCCTTGTCATCGTTTCACACGATCGCTTTTTCCTCGACAAACTCGTTGACCATGTATTTGTCTTTGAAGGAAACGGGAAGATAAAAGACCATTATGGCAATTATTCCGACTATTACCGGTGGAAAATTGCAGAAGATAAGCGAAAACGTCTGCAGGAAAAATCAACACCTAAAGAAAACCAGCCGGTAAAACAGGTTGTTGCTGCCGGTACTAAACCAACCTACAAACAGCAAAAAGAATACGAAGCCCTTACGCAGGAAATTGCCGCCCTCGAAGCCGAAAAACACCAACTGGTGGAAAGGATGAACTCAGGAGCAGAATCTGTTGCCGGCTTGCAGGAACTTTCGTGCCGTTTTGCCGAAATAGAAAAACTGCTTGCCGAAAAAGAAGACCGCTGGTTGCAACTGGCAGAGTTGTTTTAATTTAATGTCTTTAGTTCAAAGTTCCCGATTTGAGTGTATAGGTATAAAATTGTCGTTTGCAATTAATCATTGATCATTAATAATTAACCTTTAACCATTTCCCTCTAAAAGATACCCTTATCGTGTTTACATATGGCAAAATTATGCTTCTAAACTTTTTCTCACGAAATTTGCCTCATGGAACAAAACAATCTCATTCGCATCAGCAATGCTTCGGAAAACAATCTGAAATCGGTTAGTATTGATATTCCTAAGAATAAACTGATACTGGTTACCGGCGTATCTGGTTCGGGAAAGTCCTCTTTGGTGTACGATGTGATCTATCGTGAAGCCGAAAATCGCTATCTCGGTTCTTTTTCTTCTTATGCATTGCAATGGATGGGCAAGATGAGACACCCGGCTGTGGAGAGCATCCGTGGATTGCAGCCTGCCATTGCCATTGACCAAAAATCGCTGTTGCGAAATCCCCGTTCTACTGCCGGAACCATTACCGGACTTTACGACATGCTTCGTCTGCTTTTTGCCCGTTTGGGAAAAACAGAGAATGCACATGATTTTAAGATAGAAAGGAGCCTTTTTTCCTTTAATTCTCCTGCCGGTGCATGCCCGGTATGCAATGGTTTGGGTGTGGAAGACCGTCTGGATCCGGAACTGATCGTCGCCGACGAAAATAAGAGTCTTCGCCAGGGTTGCATGGTGATAACGGCACCCAACGGCTACATCATTTATTCACAGGTTACAATGGATGTTTTGGATCAGGTTTGCCATGCCGAGGGTTTCTCTGCCGATATTCCCTGGAAAGATCTTGCGCCGGAACAGAAAAACATTATTTGGTATGGAAGCGATAAAATTGAGATTCCTTACGGAAAACATACCCTTGAGTCGCGTATGCGGTGGACTGGCATTACTGCAAAACCTCGCGAAACCGGCTATTACAAAGGTATCCTTCCGGTGATGGAAACCATTCTTAAACGCGACCGGAACAAAAACATACTGCGTTTTGTGCGTTCGGTAAAATGCAATGCCTGCCACGGAACCCGGCTGAATGATAACGCCCTTTCGGTAAAGATTCATGGCTATTCCATTGCCGATCTTGCTGCTTTGCAATTGGATGAGTTGCAGCAGGTACTCAACGAATTAGTTTTTGATGAACAGGAGAAACAAGTGGCCTGGCCGGTAATTTATCAGATGAACAAGATAATAGATTTGCTGAAAAGGCTGGGATTGGAATATCTTTCCCTTGACCGTGAGTCAACAACTTTGTCGGGTGGCGAAGCCCAGCGTCTTCGGCTGGCTACCCAGGCTGGGACAGGCTTATCGGGTTTGCTTTATATTTTTGATGAACCTTCTGTCGGTCTGCATCCCCACGATACCAATCGTTTGATAGAAGTGCTGGAAGGACTTCGCGATAAGGGTAATACAGTGATGGTGGTGGAGCACGAGGAAGCTTTCATCCAACATGCCGACTGGCTGATTGACATCGGTCCTGCTGCCGGCGATGATGGCGGTCAGGTGCTATTAAATCTTCCGGCAACGGAAATAAATAACCTTCCTGAATCAGAAATACACAAAAGCTGTACGTTATCTTTTTATAAAGGTTTGAAAAAGATAGAAGTACCAGCCAAACGCCGCCAGGGAAATGGCTGGCTCGAAATAAAAGGTGCGGAAGAAAACAACCTGAAAAATATCGATGTGCGTTTTTTACTGGAAGCGTTGAATGTAGTTTCCGGAGTTTCTGGGGCTGGTAAATCTACACTTACCGTAAAAATTCTTGGAAATTTTCTGCGTAACAAGTTGCACGGAGCCAGAGAACTTTCCGGGAAATTCCGTTCCATTACCGGCTGGGAAAATATTTCCAAGGTAATTACCATTGACCAGTCACCCATTGGGCGTACACCAAGAAGCAATCCTGCCACCTACACGGGTATGTTCGATTACATTCGCGACCTTTTTGCTTTTCTGCCGGAGGCTAAAGCCAAAAATCTGGGAAAAGGGATGTTCTCTTTTAACACTACAGGCGGAAGATGTGAAAGCTGCCAGGGAGCAGGCTATCAGGAAGTAGGGATGCACTTTATGGGCAATGTGGAGATACTTTGTGAAGAATGCAATGGCCGGCGTTTTGGCAACGACACTCTTGCTGTTGGCTATAAAGGAAAAAATATTTCGGAGATTCTCGATATGTCAGTGTCCGAAGCCTGTAATTTTTTTACTGACCAACCGAAGATTTTCCGTTATGTCAAAACAATGGATGCCCTTGGGTTGGGCTACTTACGCTTGGGACAGCGTTCGTCCACACTTAGTGGTGGCGAGGCGCAACGGATTAAACTGGCTTCCGAATTGGCCAGGCCGCAGTCGGCGCATACACTTTATATTCTCGACGAACCTACCACCGGACTACATCAGGCAGATGTGAATCGTTTGTTGAAGGCTCTACATGCTCTTGTCGACCAGCAGAATACAATCATTCTGATTGAACATCATCTTGGAATGATAGCTGCTGCCGATCATGTAATAGATTTAGGTCCCGGTAGTGGCAGAAAAGGTGGCACAGTAGTCGTTTTCGGGACACCGGATGAAGTTGCAGCCTGCAACAAGTCTTTAACGGGTCAGGCTTTAAAACGATACTTTTCTCCTCCGTTGCCACCTGTTTTTTCTGATAAAAAAAGAAAAGAGCCGGCTTTGGAGCAGTTGAAGTTTACCGGCATTACCACCCATAACCTTCAGCATATTGATATTACCATTCCTCATAACAAGATTACTGTACTTACCGGCGTTTCCGGGAGCGGGAAATCATCTTTTGCCTTCGACACCCTCTTTGCTGAAGGTAAGAACCGTTTTATGGAGAGCTTTTCTCCTTACCTGCGTTCGCAGATGGGAATGCAAAACAAGGCTGATTTTGAAGAAGTGTCGGGATTAACACCCGTTATTGCCATTGGCCAGCGTGAATTGCATGTTAATCCTCGTTCTACGGTAGGCACTCTTACAGGTATTTATGATCTTTATCGTTTGCTGTATTCAAGGGTAGCCCAGACGGTTGAAGGAGAAAGTGCCGGTTTATCGTCTATGTTTTCATTTAATCATCAATCCGGTGCCTGTAAACATTGTGGAGGGCTTGGCGTAAAAATCGTTTGCGATCCAGCGTCTTTGATTACACATCCTGAAAAATCCATTGTAGATGGTGCAATGGACGGTACCAAAACCGGCAAGTTTTATGGCGATCCTTACGGACAATATATAGCAACACTTCAAACCGTTGGCCAGAAATTTGGTTATGATTTTTCCAAAGCATGGAGTGCACTTTCGGAAAAGGAAAAACAGGTTGCTTTGTATGGTACCGGAGAAGAGGAGTATGAAATTACATGGAATTTCAAGCGGAACAATACTACCGGGGAGCATCATTTTAAAGGGAAATGGCCGGGATTTACCACTTTGGTGGAAGAAGAATATGATCGCAAACATGCCGATCATCGCGGGCAAAGCATGCTTTCGCTGATGAAAGAAGTGAATTGTCCGGAATGCAACGGCGCAAGGTTGCAAAGAGAGTCTCTTCGGTTTATTCTTGATGGGATTAATATTGCTGAATTAGCTTCTTATCCCGTGGAAGAAGCTCTTACTTTTTTCCATCATCCTTCCCGTTTGCAGGGGTCGCAAAAGCAACTTTCTCAAACTCTCTGCCGGGAAATTATCCGCAGACTGGAAAATCTTCAATCCCTTGGATTATCCTACATTAGCATGCATCGTAGTGCCCATTCTCTTTCGGGCGGGGAAGCCCAGCGGGTACGTCTTGCCGCCCAGCTTGGCAACGGGCTTACCGGCATCACTTATGTTTTGGACGAGCCAACGGTAGGCTTGCATCCTTCGGATGTTTTGCAACTGATGAAGATTATCCGTCAGTTGCAGCAGTTAGGAAATATCATCGTCATCGTTGAACATAATAAAGAAGTTATTCTTGTCGCTGATCATGTTATTGAACTTGGACCCGGTGCCGGACGAAATGGTGGAAAAATCGTTGCCGAAGGCAGCCCTGAAATGATTAGAATTCATCCGGATTCGGTTTCTGCAAAATATCTTAACGAAAAAATATCTTTGAAAGCTGGCACATCAGCAAATTTGCAGCCTGGCATCGTTATCCGCAAAGCCAATGCCAATAATCTGAAAAATATAGATGTAGAAATTCCTTCTGGGGGGATGATTGTGATAACCGGCGTTTCCGGTAGTGGAAAATCCACCCTCGTTTATGATGTTTTGTATGCTTCAAAAGAAAAAAACAGAGCCTGCGGATGTGCTTCGGTGGAAGGACTGGAACGTTTTCAGCGTATTGTAGCGGTGCAGCAGAAGTCGCAGATTTCTTCTTCCACAGGAACTCCCGCAACCTATGCCGGTATTTTTGACCATATTCGTGATATTTTTGCGGCTACCGACGATGCCAAACGACTTTCTTTACGAAAAAACCATTTTTCTTTTACCGAAAAAGCCGGCTGGTGCGAAACCTGTCAGGGGAGAGGAAAGGTAAAAGTTAGCATGGATTTTCTTTCGGATGTATGGCGGGTGTGCGACGATTGCCAGGGTAGTCGTTACCGTGCCGAAGTACTTTCCTGTCTTTATCACGACAAAAACATTGCACAGGTGTTGGAAATGACCATGCAGGAAGCGGCAGATTTTTTTGCCGGGCATAAAACGCTGGCTACACAGTTTGCCATGCTTCAAAAGGTAGGGCTGGGCTATCTTCAACTTGGGCAGGCACTGGATACCCTTTCCGGAGGTGAAACACAACGGCTTACCCTTGCCACCGAACTAATGAAAACAGCTAAAGGATCTTCACTATATTTACTCGATGAACCTTCTACCGGGCTGCATTTCTGTGATGTAGAATACCTGCTTGCCCTTTTCAGGGAGTTAGTTGCCAAAGGACATACTCTTATTGTTATCGAGCATGATCCGCAAATTATTTTGCAAGCTGATTATGTGATTGACCTGGGACCCGGTGGTGGTAACAACGGCGGATACCTGATTGCTCAGGGCAGGGTGGAGGATATTATTGTCTGCGAACAAAGCGTTACCGGGAAAATCCTAAAAAATTGCTTAAATATTTAATTTCTGTTTATTTCTTTTACAAAATGAAAAAATCTATTCATTTCCAATCGGGATGCTTTTTCATTCGGAACATAGCGGGTGTGGTTCTGAGTATAGCCCAACCGGTTTGTAATTTTTTTAATAAAAGATTGTCCATTGCTTCTTTCTATTTATTTTTGCAAACGGAAACAATGGACGAGTTTGGTTCCTTTAGCATTAACTTTCACGAAGGTACAAAGGCATCATTGCAACATGTTCGGTTCTTCTAACAGGTTAGGAAAATAGATTCTCATTCTATAAATAAGGGTTCGAGCCCCTTACCGAATACAATATCTAAAATAACAGGCATTAAACCAGTCTTCTACAAAATTTTCCTTTTTGTAAATCATGCCTGAGGGCACGTAGCTGCGAATTTTGCGTAACCGGTAATTCCTCTTTGTTAAGCAAGTGCTTCCTTATTAGGTTTAAATGTTGACCCCAGTATAATTCTCGAATAATAAATATAATATCTGTGAGAGGATAAAAGTGCAATAAGGAATAAAACAGCAAATATTAATGATATAAACCACTGAATGCCGGGCATAGGCAGGTTTGTGGGAAATGCCAGTAACAAAGGAATTACCACAAGAAAACTTAGTGATAAGTTCCTCGAAAAGATGTATAACATAAAAAATGATTCAATTTGTTCTTTCTGATAATCCTGACACTCTCTGAAATCCTGGTTTTTCGCAGTCTGGAATATGTAATTTATTATTTCCTTATTTTTCATTATATGTCCATTTTTGAAGTACTCAAAGTCTTTTTCTTTACAGTTTGAATTTTTTGCGGCAGTATAACACAAATCTTCCAGTATTTTTCTATGATGCGCAAGACTGATACCACAAGTTTTGCCATCCTGCAACAGGTAAAAAGAAGGTTGTTGCACCTTATTACTTTTAACCAATAAATACTCAAGAAAGTCGGCAATGAAATCAATCAGTACACCAATAATGAAAGAAAGAAAAATAAATACCACCAACCAGATTTCTTCTAAATCGCCGGCACTTGAAATGGAGTTAAGAATGCTTTTATCAAGTAAAAAAATCACGGCGCCAAGAATCAGGCTTCCGTGGATAATTTGCAGCAATAAATTTTTATAACTGAATCCTGACATGACTTAGGGTGTTAGGTTAATATTATGTAAGTTAAAAATTATGCTTCTGTTTTGTCGGTGTGCATTTTTAGTACCTTGGTTTATCTTTTATTTCGTTATAATAGTCTTCTAATCCTACTTCACGGATTTTGTGATGTATTGTCAACCACCGCTGGTATAAATTTTCGTCAAACCCGGTATTGCTACACGGAAAGTCGGTACATTCATAACAGTAATCCACTCCTTTTGTCTTACAGCATTGTTTTACCTTGCAATCTTTAAATAGTTGACATTCCTGCTTGCGGCATCCCTGGCAACTCCCTTTTGACAAAAGATCAAGTACTTCCTTAAAGCCAGGGTATTTGTCAAAGACGGGTTCTTCCAGCAGGCTTACAAATCTTTTTGCATAGTTGTCGAAAGCACCAAGGTTGTTTTTCAATTGTTCGGCACAAAACCTTATTGGACCTTTATCGTATGCAAAGCACTTTTCGCAAAACAATCCGCAGTAACCCAGTTTATCATTTAAACCTGTTTCCATTTATTTTCTGCATTTTATTATGTATCCATTATTTTCAAAATGATAACTTATATCTTCAAAACCAACGGATTTTAATTTGTCCAAAACCTCTTCTATAGTATATTTATTAAAGATATCGTCTTTGGTAAATTTCATTTTGTTGATATAATCCTTATGAGCCATATACATACAAAGTACGCCATCTTCTTTTAGCAATGTTTTTATCTTCAAAAACGGCTCCTCCAGTTTATCCCAAAAGTAGATAACATTTAAGCAAAAAACTTTATTGTAGCTATCCGGAGCCATTTCTGTGCTTAAAAAATTTCCGTAAAACAATTCGGCTTTTTTACTTTCGATATATTTTTTGTTCCTTTTTGTAGCTTCTTTAAACATTAATTTTGAAAAATCAATCCCCGATATGAAACAATCGTAATTTGATAATATCTTGTCCACTCCAATTCCATGTCCGTACCCTATTTCCAGTATCCTGTCGTTTTGCTTAATTTCCAGTTCGGGTATTACCTGATCATATTCAATGGTGTTATTCTTTATCATTATACGGGATGTGATTTTCCCCAATAATCCTGTTGGTTTTCTGAACTGGTTACCGATTAACCTTAGCATATCTGTTATTTTTTATGTGGTAAACAATAGTTCCCTTTTTTGCCTAAAGCCATTCTATTTTTGTCAGATACAATTAAACCTTTATTTAGTACGAAGTTTGCAACTTCGCACCACAGGGAGTATATGGGTCTGATAGTTGTCAGTTTTACTTTCCAAAGATAAATTTTATTCTTTATATATGTTTCCGTCATCTTTCTTTTATTAATACCCTGAGTTCGAAATATGTTATACATTTGTCTGATGATAAACCATTAGGATTTTAATGATACATAACATCTGTATAACCCACGCTGAGCATATTTTCACTCCCGCTCATTTCTTTAAAAAATTCATAATTCCTTCCATTCTTATTTAGCTTTTGGCTTTTAGCTTTTAATGGAATTATATCCCGATGACTATTGCGAACACTCAGCGGGGATAAACCGTTAAAAACCGTTTCGTTTTTTGTTCCAATTTTCCATAGCCCATGGTTTAAACCATGGGCTATGGAATGCCAAAACCATATTTTTAACGGATTTATCCATTTTTGTTATTTTTTTCTGCTGAACGTAATTCCACTTCCGCTCATTTCTTTAAAAAATTCATAATTACTTCCATTCTTATTTAGCTTCTGGCTTTTAGCTTTTAGTGGAATTACATCCCGATGACTATTGCGACCACTCAGCCGGGGCTGCCAGATTGTGTGCCTTTTATATAAAAATCATTAGTTAAGTTAATAAGTCCAATATATTGTCCAGTTATCAGATAACACTTTGTATATTCATTTTCATCTAAATCATTTGGACAAACCTTGCTGAGCGTAATTTGTAATCCCCACCTCAGCCTTATAAAATTTGTACTTTTCTCTTTCCATTTGTTTTATTTTGCTTTCTTCCTTTTTATTCTGCGGAAAAACAATTTCAGCTATGTTCCGAGCGGAATTGCAAATTCCGCTCAGCCGGGGGCTGCCATATGTTATAGCAATTTTTATTTATCATTAATACCTAATTCTTAAATGTTTGATTGTTTTTCATCTAATGCTATTCTTGCTTGTTCATTTATACCATCAAAATAATTGATTAATTTTATCATATTATTTTTTAGATTTTTTAATCCAATTGTAATTTGAGGTAATGAATAATTTACTTCATTATTCCCACGATTTGGTTTGTTAAAGGGATAACGAAATGAATAAGAGCCTTTATCCAAATTATCAATCTCTGAAATCATATTTTCAACTGCATTATTTGTTTCAATACAATCGTTTTTTAAATTTTCATCATAAGAAATATAACGCTTTTCGATTTTAGGTCTTAAATCTTTCCATAAATCGATTAAAGAATGTTCAGTTGGAAAGCCAATTTCATCTGAAAAACTATTTCCATCTGTAATGTTTTCAAAACGAATTGTATCTTTAATAATAATTTCTAAATGATGCCTAAATAGAAAAACAATAGGATAAATTAAACTATCTAATTTTAACCAATTTATTTTATTATCGTTTAAAAGTTTATCTAACAATTCTATCGAAGCGTTTTTGTATCCTTCTGCAATTAAAAATAATGCTTGGTCATTATTTAGCCCTTTTGTCATATTTATTGAAGAATAATCATAATTCATTCCTGACTTTTCTTGAAATAATTTATCTGTTATTTTTAATTTTTCTTCCATAAATTTTTTTATTTGCTATAACTTTTATAAGCTCTGACAAAATGATCCCCCCTGCCTCACGGAATTTGCAATTCCGCTCGGAACGCTAGAAAATTTGCACTTTTCTCTTTCCATTATTTATTTTATAGTTGTTAACGGCATTGTTTTCCCGCTCATTGTTGTTTTCAAATCTTCAAATCATCTAATCTTCAAATTAACTAATTTTCAAATTTTCAAATCATCCAATTTTCAAATCAATTTTAAACTGGAGGCTTAGCGTCGCCTACTTCTTCATTTTTCTTGTGCCAGCCGCCTATTACTCTTGCATTGGAATATTCGAGATAGAAATCGGGATGACTTTCTTTGTATATCAGCATCATTTTATCCAAACGTTCATCGAGCAGGGTGTCGCATTCGTCGTACAACACCAGCATTTCTTTCCTGATGCTTTTATCTGCCTTGCGCACTTCGCGAGGGGCTGAAATCAGTTCATCGAAAGCTGAAGTATATTGGTTCAATATGGTCAATTGGTTGGCGGGCATGTTATAGGCAAGCAATTTATCCAAAATTGGTTCGGCTGCTTTGCTTATGCCTGCGCAACGGTTGTAAATTTCTATTTCGTTGCCTTTGGCTAATTCGCTTTTGGTGAAATCAAATTTTGCTTTCAAGCCTGAGTCTTTTATCTGGCTGGCATAGGCTGTGCCTATTCCGCTTACTATCAGTGCAGCCCCAAGCATCTTCTGGCACATTTGTTTTTTTTCTTCGCTTACGCTTTGCGATCCTTTCAAACTCAGACCTTTTTCGTCTATTTCCTTCATATTGGCGTCAAGGTTGTTTATCTCTGTTTTAAATGGCTCGGATGTATCCCATATGGCTCTATATCCAAATAATACTGCCAGTAAATTACGATACATTTTCAGTTTTCTTACTAATAGATCTTTCATAATAAAATTTTTTAAAAAAATTAATAAAAATGGTTATTTGTATTCTTTTTTAATGGATTAAAAAATTTCTTCATAAAATTAATACTTTTCCCTTAATAATTATTCTCACTTATGCAAAAAAAAATTCATTTTTTTAAAATATTTTTCATTTTTTAACATTATAATCACATAATCAATTTGATATAAGTTAATAAAGAAATGATTTTTTTCTTTTTGAATAAATATTTTTTTTTGAACTGAATAATTTATGATTTAAAAATGATATAAAACCCGTTTATAATATTACAAATAGCCATGCCGGGGTATAAATAGCTCTTTTGAGGTTTATAAAATAATCTTGTCAGGGATTTAAAATCCTGACAGGATTTAATGAAATCTGAACAGATATTCTGAAACCTATTTGAACAGTTCTAAAATCAATTGACAAATTCTAAAACCTATTTGAACAGTTCTAAAACCTATTTGAAATGTTTTAATATCTATTCACTTATTCTAAAACCTATTTGAAATCTGCCACTATGTCTTTGCAAGCATCTAAAACCTATTCAAAATGTTTCAAAATGAATTCAAAATGTTTTAAAACCTATTTCAAATGTTTTAAAATCTATTCATCTATTCCAAAACCTATTTGAAATCTGCCACTATGTCTTTGCAAACATCTAAAACCTATTTAAGATGTTCTAAAACTGATTCAAGATGAGCCCAAATTCATTCAAAATAAGGCTAAATATATTCAAGATGATGTAAAATGGATTTAAAGAAACATCAAATAAATTTTAGCGACAATAATCAAATTCTATTAATGTCTCTTGATTTTTAACCAAACGTAAAACCGAAAACTACAAACTTGAAAACGAATAACCAGCATCTTGAAACTCTCTATAATCTTGTAACCTTGTATTTGGCTTCACGCTGATTTGCTTTTCTGATCCATTCGGGGATGACAATCTTTTTAAACTCGGCTTTTTCTTTGTGCAGTTTAGCCATATCCAGCCCGATAAGTTTCTGTGCCTTTTCCTTGGTGGTAATGTCGGGGTAGGGGATATCTTTGTTAATACCGTGTTTCATCAGCACTTTGGCAAGCAGCAGACGTGCCTGCTGGGCTTTTTCAATAGAATGGCCAAGCATACGTGCAAGCTCCAGCGGAGCATGGAATGAGTTGCCATGACCAGCAGCAGCGTAATCCCATCTCCATTGCGACTGGCGGATGAGTTGCAACACGGGTTTCATCTCGGCTTCGGTGGCTCCGGCATCCCAGGCAGCTTTGGCTTCCATGTGTGCACGCACCAGCAGCTCTTCGGCTTTGTCGCGCACTTCTTTCACCTTCTTCTGGCGGTCGTAAACATTCTGCCGCAGTTCTTCTTCACTTTCGCGATGACAAACCTGGCAGGAGTTGGCAATATTATTCAGCGGACTTTGTATGTGATGGTCGGTAAATTTCTTTCCGCCTGTGGCGTAATAAGGCATATGACAATCGGCACACGAAACGCCACGCTGGGCATGAATTCCTGTCATGAATACTTCATAATCCGGATGCTGTGCTTTCAGCATAGGTGTATGGCTGAGGGAATGTGTCCAGTCGGTGAAGTTGGATTCGTCATAATATTTCTCCACAGAATCCACCGTAAAGCCTTTGTCCCAAGGGAAGGTGAGATATTTTTCGGATCCTTTAAAATAATATTCCACATGACATTGTGCACATACCAACGAACGCATCTCTTCCTGAGAAACTTTAGTGATATCTTTTCCGCGGCGTTCAAAAGCTTCAATGAGTGCCGGACGGGAGATGCGCAGGTTCATCGTTTGTGCATCGTGGCAGTCGGCACAGCCTATCGGGTTTACGATTTCGCTCCCCTTGCTGTTCCATTTCCCTTTATAGAAGTTGGCAATGCCGTTTTGACTCATCAAGCGTGGCACATCCGGACTCTTACAAGTCCAGCAGGTGTTGGGTTGTGAACCGGAAGTATCGGAAAGGGAAGCCCCTGTGCGCAGGGTATTCCGGATGTCGTCAATAGCATACCAATGTCCCCGGCTTTGGCTGTATTCTTTTGAAAATGCGTAACCAGCCCAAAGTACTACTAAGCGGGGGTCTTCTTTCAGCATATCAATGGGCGCATTGCCGTTGAATAAACTCCGGAATGAAGTGTCGGACGTTTGTTGCCAGCTTTGATATTCCGAAGGAAAGTTTTCGCCCCAAATGGCACTTCTTGGTTCCATTTGCGACATTTTTACCACTGGTTTGTAGGCATAAACGGCTTCTGCTCTTCTTTCCATGATAGAAGAAGCCAACAATCCAAGCAAAAATACTACGATGATGGTGATACCAAACAATCCCCAGCCTTTCCAGGGTTTTTCTTTGATTTGCTGCGCTAATGGTTTCATATAAAGTTAGAATTATGAGTTGAAAAGAATGAGTTTATGACTTGATTTTATTAATTTTTTATATATAATGATGTCGGCTGATCAATAAAAATTATATTAGCTTCCGATAATAGTTCCAGCCAATAAGATGTTTCGTTGCATTCTTCCAATATACCTAATTTAGAAATAAAATTTGGTACCGAACATTCTACACTCTCACTTTGCATTTCTTTTTCTTTTAAATTCAGACTTTATTTCTTTCTTCAGCCAATCCGGTACCGGACTTTCCGGTCTTGGTGCAAAGGCATAGGGTGTACTTGCCAGGCTGTGAACTCTTCCGTGGGGTGTTTCGCGATGACATTCCCAGCAGAGGCGTTCTTCCTCTTTTTCCTCCTCTTCAGAATCTTTTCGCAATACCGAAGCTACCAGCATTTTTTCGTTGTCAACGGCATCTGTGTGGCAACGTTCGCAGTTTTCCTTAATTACTTTTATGCTTGCCTCTTTGGCATGGATTACCTGTGGCTCGGCACGCAAAGTAAAGATAGAAGCGTGGTATAAGCCGTCTTTGGCTTTAAAAAAATATTTGTTGAAGACGTTGTTATGCGGAACGTGGCATTCGTTGCAATTGGTGATGTGTTTGTGAGAGCTATGCGACCAGGTTGCATATTCTGGCGTCATGATGTGGCAGTTAACGCATGCCTGCGGATCGTCGGAAAGATAAGACCATGCTCTGGAAGTGTAAAAAATATAAGCGGAGAAACCTGTAAAAATCCCCAATGCAATAATCACAGGAACACGCCATTGAGGAGGAGGGGTAAAAATTTGGATAATTTTCTTGATCATATACCTGTGATGCAAAAACTATTGAATTATTGAATGTAATTCAGTACTTCATATACCGCAAATATATGCAATTATTTCAATTCTCTATTGAAATCTATTAATTTAATACCGGTTTGAAAGGTGAAAAAATTAATGAGCAAGAAGTTTAATTACAAGAACTTTAAAATCCTTTTCCGATTTGTTTTCCAGCCCTCGTTGTGTACCTGAAGCAACGCGAGTGCACGAATTGGCTTCCAGCAGACATTGTTCTTTATCGCAATCAAGCATTGCTTCACCTTCTATGGCATAAAATACTACGTCGAAAGGATTGCTGTGTGCAGGGATGATTTTCCCGGGTTGCAGGGTAAGATGGATGACTTCCACATCTTGACCTTTCCACATGATTTTACCATTAATATCCGTCGGAACCGATGAAGCTTCTTTTAGTTTTGTAATTTGCATGGGGAAAAATGTTGGATTATTTAGCATTTATTTCATCGAGTATTGACTGAATATCATCAATACATCCGCCACAAACTGTTCCGGCAGTAGTTTCTTCCTGGACTTGTTCTACGGTGGTAAGGTTCTTTTCGCGGATAGCATTAACTATTGTTCCTTTTGTAATTTCGTTGCAAGTGCAAATTATTTCGTCTTCCATTTTCTTCAGGATTTTATCATGGTGAGTATCATCTTGAAATTTTCCATAGCTTTAACCGCATGTGGGTTATTTGCCGGCATAATTATGCTGTTTCCTGTTTCCAGAAAATGCGATTTTCCGTTGATGATAATTTCAGCTTTGCCATCAACAACTTGAACCAATGCATCAAATGGAGCTGTATGTTCGCTGAGTTCCTGTCCTTTGGCGAAAGAAAAAAGGGATACATTTCCGGTTTCTTTCTTCATGATGGTTTTGCTTACGATAGCATCCGAAGCATAATCTATGATGTTGCCGAAGCTGAAAATGGTTGCTTTATCAAATTCTTTGTAATCCATGTTTTTAGTTATTGAGGAATTAGTTATTAAGAGATTATGTTATTAGTTGGCATTGATTTAGAGTTAAGTTGTTGTTGAGCAAATAGTATATACGCTCCATAGCCCAACAACAAAATAACTAATTAACCAATTAATTAAGGAATAATTTCATGTCTTCGTCCACGGTGGTGATTCCGGCAATGCCGAAGTTTTCTACCAGTACTTTGGCAACATTTGCCGAAAGAAAGCCTGGCAGGGTAGGACCGAGGTGAATGTTTTTCACTCCCAAATAAAGTAGTGCAAGTAAAACTATCACAGCCTTTTGTTCGTACCATGCAATGTTGTAGGCAATTGGAAGTTCATTTATATCGTTCAACTGGAATACTTCTTTCAGTTTAAGGGCAATGAGAGCGAGGGAGTAACTATCGTTGCACTGTCCGGCATCCAGTACGCGGGGAATTCCGCCTATGTCGCCCAGGGGCAGTTTATTGTAACGGTATTTTGCACAACCTGCGGTAAGAATAACTGTGTCTTTCGGTAGTTTTTCGGCAAATTCGGTGTAATAGTTGCGGTCTTTCATGCGTCCGTCGCAACCAGCCATCACAAAGAATTTACGGATAGCTCCTGATTTAACAGCTTCTACTACTTTGTCTGCCAAAGCAAATACTTGTTCATGAGCAAATCCGCCAACAATTTCTCCGGTTTCAATTTCGGTAGGAGGAGCACAGGTTTTAGCATGGGCTATAATCCCCGAGAAGTCTTTTGTTTTACCGTTTTCACGGGAAGGGATGTGTTTGAAGCCAGGGAATCCGGCAGCACCTGTGGTGTAAACCTTGTCTTTGTAAATTGCATTAACCGGTGGAGGTACAATACAGTTAGTTGTAAACAAGATGGGTCCATTGAAAGTTGCAAAATCTTCTTTCTGATGCCACCAGGAACTGCCGTAGTTTCCAACAAAATGTTTGTACTTTTTAAAGGCAGGATAGTAATTTGCGGGAAGCATTTCACTGTGTGTGTAAACGTCCACGCCGGTACCTTCAGTTTGAGCAAGCAGTTCTTCCATATCTTTAAGGTCGTGGCCGCTGATAAGGATACCAGGATTATTCCTTACACCAATGTTCACTTTGGTGATTTCCGGATTTCCATAGCTTGTGGTATTGGCTTTGTCGAGTAAAGCCATGGCGGTAACTCCCATTTTTCCGCATTCCAAAACCAGGGCTACCAACTCGTCAGCATTCAGCTTGTTGTTAAGTGTTTGTACGAGCCCGTGTTGCATAAAAGCGTAGAGTATAGGATCTTCGTAACCTAAATTATAGGCATGTTCGGCATAAGCAGCCATCCCTTTGATTCCGTAAGTGAGGAGTTCGCGTAACGAACGGACATCTTCATTTTCGGTAGCAAGTACGCCCACCGATTTTGCTTTTTCTTCCATGGCTTCCACCGTATCTGCCTGCCAGGTTACGCAGTCGTGCGGAGGCAGTGATAAGCTAACGCCAGCTTTTTCAACAGTTTCTTTCATCTTAGCGCGCAATGCAAAAGCTTCTTTAATTCTTTTTACAAAAGCTTCGCGATCAAAATTGGCATTGGTAATAGTAGTAAACAGGCTTTCCATCACAAAATGGTTAACCTCTGCATTTTCTATTCCAGCCTGACGGGCAGCAACGCCGTAGGTTGAAATTCCTTTCAGCGTGTACATCAGAAGGTCCTGAAGATTGGCAACATCTTCGGTCTTTCCGCAAACTCCTTTTAAGGTACAGCCGGTTCCTTTGGCTGTTTCCTGACATTGAAAACAAAACATACTCATGGTAATTTTAGATTTAAGATTTAAGATTTTTTATCACATTAGTATTTTTTATAACCATTCTTCTTTCAGTACTTCTCCCTGGATACTTACAATTATTTGCTTTACAGTAATTTTACGCTCTGCTTTAAGTAGTGCAAGTTGTACCATTTGCATTAATCCGCTGCAGCATGGCACTTCCATCATCATAACTGTAAGAGTATTTATTTGGGATATACTTATCATTTCTGCTATCTTTTCTATGTATGATTCTTTGTTGGAATCCAGT
>JALOCA010000015.1 GCA_023227965.1 Lentimicrobiaceae bacterium
CTCATTATGATAGCCTTTCCACTGCCCGATATTTTTATGTTTATAATGGAAATGCGTGGGCAGAAGGAAAAATTTACGACGGATATGGTTGGGGCAAAGATTCGGTAATTACAGCTGGTTGTGTAGTTAGTTCAAGTGGTCCGTGGTGGATGTCTTCTATTACCAATAATCAATCATGGGATACAGAATATTGGTATCCATGCTTTTCTGTAGATTCATCTTATTTTTCAGGAATTGACTTTGGTGGTAATTATGGTGTAGCCGTTGGAGGAAGAGTCCCTATTGGTGGTGAAATAAATCCAAGCTCTTGTATCATTTCCGAATCTTATGATAAAGGAAATTCATGGGAAGAAGTTCAGAGCCCATTATTAGATTATCCATTTTATGATGTTAAACTTATTGATAATTCGGGATATATAGTCGGAGAGAGTGGCGTTATACTAAAAAAAGACATAACAGGGGTAGGAATTATATCACCAGGTGTTGATAATAATGTTAAAATTTTTCCCAACCCTGTATCAGATAAATGCACTATTTCCTTCTTGAACAAAGAAAAACAAAATATTAAAATTGACCTCTATACTTTAGAAGGAAAGCACATCAATTCAATCATCAATAAAGAATTACCTTTCGGGCAACAAATAATTGATATTCCAGTAAACATGTTGAGCAATGGCTTATATTATTGTATAATAATTATTGGGAAACAAATAATTACAAAAAAAATTAGCATAACTAAATAAAAACGTATTATCTCTATAATAATAAAAAAAATGAATAAAAATACTATTATTTTTTCAGCACTATCCATTCTTTTTTCATTTCAAATTTGTAAAGCTCAAACAGAATGGGTATCATTAGAATCAGGAACTAATAAGATTCTATATGCCGTTGATTTTATCAATGCTAATAATGGAATAGCAGTAGGAGAACAAGGAACCGTGTTAAAAACCAGTGATGGAGGAACCACATGGCAATTAGTAAATGCATACGTTACCAATGATTTGAATTCCATAAGTTACATGGACGAACAGCATGCTGTTGTTGTGGGAAACGATGGGCAAATTATTGTAACAGAAAATGGTGGAAATTCCTGGAGTTCACATTGGTTGCCCGGTATGCAGGAAAACTTGTTTGGAATAGATATGGCTCCCTCGGGAAAAGGAATCGCTTGTGGAAGACAGGGGGTAATTCTCTCCACCACCAATGGAGGAATCAATTGGACAATTGTACAAGATGATGAGAGTGGTTTTTTTAATTCTGTACGAATATTAAATGATAGTGTTGCATTTATCTATGGAGAATCAGGTATCGCACAAAACTATATCCAAAAAATAATAAATGGCGACAGCCTTGCCGAATTTACAAAATTTTATATTAGTTACGAAGGCGAGGGATGGGAAGGTATGATTTATGACGGATATAATTTCAATGAAGATTCTTCTATAACAGTAGGAAGAATAACCAGGTTTATGGAAGTTAACACCTCCATAACCTGTAATCAACCATGGTCTAACCCAATTTGGAATGCAGCATTCCAACAAGATTCATGCGTTTTATATGGTGTTGATTTTATTGACAATTATGGTGTAGCCGTTGGAGGAGGCGCCTTCGACTCTTACTCAATTATTGTCGAATCAACTGATTCCGGACATAACTGGAAACAAAAATCTGTTGACAATAAGAAAATCCCTATATTATATGATGTAAAATTAATTGGCAATACAGGATATATTGTGGGAGCTAACGGTACTATTCTGAAAAAAACGCCTGAAGCCAGTATCCCTGAAAATACTAATAAGTTAAATTTTCCCATTTTTCCTAACCCTGCTGTAAACGAAGCAACTATTTCTTTTAATAATCCCAATAACGGTAAGGTATTCATTAATTTATATAATGCTACGGGACAAATGGCAGCAAAAATATACAATGGCAGCCTAACTGCCGGTATGCAAAAAATATCATTACCAGTTCAGAATTTGAATAATGGAATATACTTCGTAACCATTAATTGTGAAAGTATTTCTTACACACAAAAAATAATTATTGCCAAAAATTAGCTAAAGACAGGTAAATAACTGATTTGTATCTTTGTAACAAGCAGGGGTTTAATGCCCCTGTTTTGTTAATAGAATTAATTTTGTAACCTGTTTGCTAATTGTCCACAGGCGGCACCAATGTCGTTTCCCCGACTACGACGAACATTCACCACCATATTTCTGCTTTCCAAAAAGGCAACAAATTCCCCCAATTGTTGATCCGTAGTTTTCACAAAACTAATATCACTCACTGTGTTGTATTCGATAATATTCACTTTTACAGGAAAATTCCTGCAAAATGCAGCCAATTCCTTTGCATCCGCTAACGAATCATTTATTCTGCCAAAAAGGATATACTCAATGGAAATGCGCATTCCAGTTTTCTGATGGTAATATTTTAATGCTTCAGTAAGTTTTGGAAGTGGGTTTTTTTGGTTTACCGGCATCATCTGGCTGCGTTTGCGGTCGTTTGCCGAATGCAGCGACAATGCCAGGTTAAATCTGGCACCATCATCGGCAAGCTTTTGTATCATCGTTGGCAAACCGGAAGTAGAAACCGTAATCCGCTGCGGCGACATTCCCAATCCATCCGTTGCGGTAATCCTTTCCACTGATTTCATGACATTTTCATAATTTAGTAACGGTTCCCCCATGCCCATATAAACAATATTGCTTAAAGGAATACCATATTTTTCAACAGACAAAGTGGTAAGCATCGCCACCTGGTCAAAAATTTCGGCAAAGTGAAGGTTGCGGCTGAAGCCTAACTTTCCGGTAGCACAAAACTGACAGTCAAGTGCACATCCCACTTGCGAAGAAATACAAGCAGTTACTCTATTTTCGGTAGGTATCAAAACACCTTCAACCAGTTTTCCGTCGTACAAACGAAATGCACATTTAATGGTTTCATCCGCACTTTGTACAAAACTGTTCAACGTTACAGATTGGAAAGTGTAATTTTCTGCTAATTGCAACCTTATAGGCTTGGAAAGATTTGTCATTTCATTAAAAGAACGGGCACATTTTTTCCATAGCCATTCATACACCTGCTTTGCGCGAAAGGTTTTTTCGCCTATACGAGTAAAAAATTCCATTAACTCGTTCAGGCTTAAATCACGGATATCCGGTTTTTCAGAAGTTTTCATCGGTACAAAGGTAGCCAGCTTTTTATGATTTTAAGATGGGATTTTAAAAATTAAGAAATATCCAATTAATAGAGTTCGTATCTTTGTTAAAAAATCACGCCTATGAAAAAGCTATTAATTACCTTTACCATGATGGTACTTACATTAAGTACTTTCGCCCAAAAAGAAATGAAACCTGCACTTTTAGTCATTGACACACAGAACGAATTTTTGAAATATATGTGTGAAGAAGACAAAAAAGCTGCGCTGGAATACATCAATTACGCCATTATGATCTTTCGCGAAAAAAATCTTCCAGTTATTCGCGTGTATCACACCGACCCCGGTTTTGGACCTGCTCCAGGGACAGAAGCCTTTGAATATCCGTCTTCTATTTCCATTAAAGACACCGATCCTAAGGTGATTAAAAATTATGGTAACGCCTTTAAAAAAACTGATTTAGATAAAATTCTGAAAGAAAAAGGAATCAATACCGTATATTTATGCGGTTTGAGTGCCACAGCCTGCGTTCTGGCAACTTATTTCGGTGCAAAAGATAATGAATATGATGCTTTTATGATCAAAGATGCTTTATTAAGCCCTGATGCTACTCATACCAAAACCATTGAGCAAATTACAGAAACTGTAAGCATTAATACAATGTATTTTATGCTTAATCGTCTGAAATAGTTATTGTTAATAAACAAAAACGGGTTTAAAAGTCGCATTTTCCGATTTTACTCTGTTTTTATTCCTGAACATTCAAATTTAAAATGCGCAAGCTCACTGCAGACTGGATTTTCCCTGTTTCTTCCGCTCCGATTAAAGATGGAATTTTGGTAGTTGATGATTCCGGAAGGATCACTGATGTTATTAATCCGGAACATACAAATTATAAAATTGCAGATACTGAATATTTTCCAGGTATTATTTGCCCCGGTTTCGTAAACACGCATTGCCACCTGGAGCTTTCACATTTCAAGAATAAAATTCCTGAAAAAATTGGATTAAATGCTTTTTTAACATTTTTGGATGAAATCCGAAAACAAACGCAGGCAGAATTCCGGGAAGAAACAATGTATCTAACAGAAAAAGAGATGCTTAATAATGGCATTATTGCCGTTGGAGATATATCTAATACACTGGACACATTAGAGATAAAACAAGAGGGGAAACTGTATTACCATACTTTCGTAGAAGTCTTTGGTTCCGATCCCCAGCAAGCCAGGTTTCGTTTTGGCTATGCAAAAGAAATTTTTGATTTTTACCATTCTAATGGATTATCAGCCGTTTCCATTGTTCCACATTCACCTTATTCGGTTTCCAATCAATTATTTGAATTGATTAAACAACATGCTATTGCCAATAATAGTCTTTTAAGCATGCACCACCAGGAAAATGAAGATGAAAATCTACTTTTTATAAATAAAACAGGGAATATCCCGAAAAGAATGAAAAATTATGGTGTAGATTTTTTCGCTTTTCAGCCTACCGGGAAACGTCCACTGGAAAGTGTAGCACCTTTTCTTCCTGAAGGTAATCCGATATTACTGGTACACAATACCATTTCTCAGGAAGAAGACATGATTTTTGCATCGGAACATTTTAAAAATCTTTGGCTGGCTCTTTGTCCCAATGCGAACCTATACATTGAAAACCGTTTGCCGGATATTCCATTGTTTCGAAGGCTGAATTTACGGCTTACCATTGGTACAGACAGTTTTGCATCAAATCATCATTTGTCGGTGCTGGAAGAAATGAAAACTATCTTGCAAAATTTTCCCGAGTTACAATTACAGGAAATACTTACCTGGGCTACAATAAATGGGGCAAAATTTTTACATGCAGATAAGCTCTTTGGTAGTTTTGAAAAAGGGAAAATACCAGGCGTTGTATCAATTAATGATTTGGATTTAGAGCATTTATCACTTACCAAAGCAAGCAAAGCACAGCGTATTTGCTAAAATATTTTACCAATTATCTTCTTTTTTTACAGTAGGCTGCATTTTTTCTTTCAGCGTTTTGATAAGATTTTGCGTATAATCATCCACTTGTTTAAGGAAAAAATCGCAATTGGCATTGTAAGCTTTATCGTTCTTATCTAACCACCGTTCTATTGGAAATTTTGAAGCCTGTTTTAGGGTAAAATCGGTTACTGTATAACGGTATTTATTTTCTTTACATTCAATTTTTACTGAATAATTAACATAGCCTGCAAGTTTTTTAATCCCATCCATTTCCGGAAAAAATATCTCGATACGGTGAGAGGTCTCCACAATAGCATTTTCCGGGTTACGTACACGGCAAGCATCGGCAGGATTTTTATAAAATGAGTTCACCCAATCAATTACACGCGGATACAACTGATCCTTTGTTCCCTGCTGCTGCACTACCTCTTTATATGTAATTAATTTAGTATCAGAATCTATAGGAATATTTTGCGAATATACTTTTCCCGAAAAGGAGATAACTGTCAGAAACAGAAACGTAAGACATATCTTTTTCATAGCTTTTAAATTATTAATTATTAAGAATATATTGTTATAATTTTATAGTCAATTTAATTGCAAAAATAAGAATTTATCTTCAATATTATTCTTGCGAAAAGTCTTTCAGCATATTGCGATAAGCCGAAAACACATTTGCACGCGACACAAAACCAATGTATTTACCATTTTGCAATATCGGAAGATTGTAATGTGCCGTGGAATGAAATTTTTGTGCCACATCTTCCATCGTTTCATCCATTTCAACCATAGTATCAGGCATAAACATCAGGTTCCGAACATACGTAGTATCATAT
The DNA here is from genome assembly GCA_023227965.1 of Lentimicrobiaceae bacterium. Classification (NCBI taxonomy): domain Bacteria; kingdom Pseudomonadati; phylum Bacteroidota; class Bacteroidia; order Bacteroidales; family Lentimicrobiaceae; species Lentimicrobiaceae bacterium. The sequence continues at coordinate 5,967 of JALOCA010000015.1, forward strand.
AATTCCTGTTGAAAAACAATATTCCGGATCTCATTGATAAAAACTACTCCATAAAAGTTTTTTTCGTCGTCCACCACGGGAAAAATATTTCGTTGCGACTTTGAAACCACCTTAACAAGGTCGCCTAAAGTAGCTTCTGGCGAAATAATATTAAAATTCTTTTCTATTAATTTATCAATCTTCATCAACGAAAGCAGCGCTTTATCTTTATGATGGGTTATCAATTGGTTTTTCTGCGCCAAACGCTTGGTATAAATGGAATGAGGCTCAAAATACATAATGGTGAGGTAAGAAACGGTAGCAGTAATCATCAAAGGAACAAAAAATGCGTATCCACCTGTTATCTCGGCAATTAAGAATATGGCAGTAAGCGGTGCATGCATTACCCCAGCCATTATTCCTGCCATGCCAGCCAATGCAAAATTCTTTTCGGGAAGTTGATAAAATCCCAGATAATTAATAAAACGTGCAACAAAAAAGCCTGTAACTCCACCCATGAATAAACTGGGTGCAAAGATACCTCCTACCCCACCGCCAGCAGTAGTTACAGACATGGCAACTACTTTAAAAAACATTATCAGCAATAAAAATCCAATAAGATAAAGGGAATCATCTCGGATATCGTAAAACATACTTCCGTTTACCAGTGCATCACCATTACCATTAAGAATTGCGGTAAGACTCTCATAACCTTCACCGTAAAGAGGAGGAAAAATAAAAATAAGCAAACTTAAAATTAAACCACCAAATAATAATTTAGTCCAATTGCTTTTGATTTTACTAAAACCATTTTCTATTGCCATACTGGCACGGGTAAAATACAGCGACACAAAACCAGCTACAATTCCAAGCAATATGTAAAAAGGTATATTAAATAAGCTAAAAGAACTTGTAACAGAAAATTGAAATAAAGCACCTTTCCCCATCAAAAAATAGGACAATGTAGTGGCGGTAACTGCCGAAATAAGTAAGGGAATTAGCGACGACATGGTAAGATCAAGCATCAGCACTTCCAGTGCAAACAATACAGCAGCAACTGGGGCTTTAAAAATACCGGCAATGGCTCCTGTCGCTCCGCAGCCTATTAATGATAAAATAGTAAGGTAATTCAGTCGCATCACCCTGCCCACATTCGACCCGATGGCTGCCCCAGTATAAACAATGGGTGCTTCCAATCCAACCGAACCTCCAAAACCAACGGTAATAGTACTTCCAATCATAGAAGTATAAGTATTATGTTTCTTTATCTGCCCATTTTCCTGTGAGATAGAATATAAAATCCTTGTGATACCATGTCCAATATTATCTTTTACAAAATATTTAACAAAAAGAACTGTTAAAATTATCCCTATGAAAGGATAAGCAAGGTATAACCAGTTTTCGCTCTCGGTAGTGAAGCCCTTGGTAAGGAATAAATGAGTATAAAAAACGGCATTTTTGAGGATCACAGCAGCTAAGCCGCTTAAAATACCAATAAAGAAGCTTAAAAGCAGAACAAAATTCTTCTCGCTGATGTTTTTTAATCTCCAGGAAAGAAAACGATCAAATAAACTTAATTTTTCCATGAGAAAGCAAAAGTACTATTCCCTAATACAAAACCCAAAACATTTTTAATTGTCAAAAATAGCATATTGATTGATAAACAGCCACTAATAATTTTTCAATGATTAACGTTTTTTTAAATAAAAGTATTTTTGACCCGGTTTATTTATTTTAATTCTATTTTAGCAAAAAAAAATCTATGAAGAACATCATTTCATATAACGTGAACGGCTTACGTGCCGCCATAGGCAAAGGGCTGATTGATTGGCTAAAATCAGTTAATGCCGACATTGTCTGTTTCCAGGAACTAAAAGCTCAGCCCGACCAAATACCAATAATGGAATTTGAAGCTCTGGGTTATAACTGCTATTGGTTTTCTGCTGAAAAAAAAGGGTATAGCGGAGTGGCAATTCTTACCAAAGTGCAGCCAGACAATATAATATATGGTATGAATATTCCAAAATATGATTATGAAGGACGTTTCCTCCGTGCCGACTATGGCGATATTTCGGTGATAAGCGTTTATCATCCTTCAGGATCGAGTGGAGATGAACGCCAAAACTTTAAAATGATCTGGCTGGAAGATTTTCTTGCTTACATCAATGATTTAAAGAAAATTCGCCCTAATCTTATCATTGTGGGAGATTATAATATTTGTCATAAACCCATTGATATTCACGACCCCATACGTAATGCTACCAGCTCCGGCTTTTTACCAGAAGAACGCGAATGGCTTACCCGGTTTATTGACAATGGTTTTGTGGATTCATTCCGTCATTTCAACAAAGAGCCGCACAATTACACCTGGTGGAGTTTCCGTGCTGCCGCTCGTTCTAAAAATTTAGGCTGGCGTATTGATTATGAAATGGTAAGCGAACCCATTGCCGACCGGATGCACAGTGCACACATCCTTTCGCTTGCCATGCATAGCGATCATTGTCCCATTACGTTGGAAATAGACTTTTAGCACATTAAAGACAAGCGTTTTAATGTCATCGCCGGGTAAACAAACCTTGAAAAACGACGGCATGCTATTGCTTGCTGCCATTATCTGGGGATTTGCCTTTGTTGCCCAACGGGTAGGAATGCAACACATAGGTCAATTCACATATAATGGTTTAAGGTTTGCTTTGGGCTCAATATCCCTCCTTCCGCTTTTGTATTTTCAAAAAAATGAGAAGAAAGAAGTCGTAATTTCCATTTACTATCTCACAATTTTAAAGGCTATTATCCGTTTTAATCTTACTTTTGTAAAAATTTGGCATTATGCGAATAAATTTCAGAACACTTATTTTATTGTTTTCTATTACAGGTTTGTTTGCCTGTGTTTCCACAAAAAAATATAAAGACCTCGAAAAACGTTGTAACAACCAACGTTCGGAATTACGACGGCAAAATGAGGATCTTACTTTGAAAAATAACGAACAAAATGCCGAACTTGGCAAACTGAACCAAGCTATTGCGGATCTGAAATCGGATACTACCTCGATAAACGAAAACAAACGCAAACTACAGGCAGATTACCAGCAACTGAATCAGCAATATAAAGATTTGCAGGATGAAAATAAGAAATTATCCGTCGGAAGCAAGGCTGAAATCCAGAAACTTCTGGGTGATTTGAACAAGACACAGGAAAACCTTTTGCAACGGGAAGACCAGTTGAAAAAAGCGGAAAGAGAATTGGCCGAAAAAAAGGTAAATCTGGACAAACTTGGTAAAGATCTCAACGAAAAAGAAGTTCGTCTTGCCGACCTGCAAAATATCCTTAATCGTCAGGATTCCATCGTTAAAAGCCTGAAGAAAATCGTTTCGGATGCCCTTTTAGGCTTTGAGGGCAAGGGCTTAACCGTTCAGATGAAGAATGGCAAAGTGTATGTTTCGATGGATGAAAAGCTGCTGTTTGCTTCCGGTAAATACGAAGTTTCCAAACAAGGTATAGATGCGCTGAAAAAACTTTCGAAAGTACTGGAAAACAATGCCGACATCAGTGTATTGATTGAAGGACACACAGATAATGTACCTTATACCGGAGCCGGGCAAATTCGCGACAACTGGGATTTGAGCGTGATGCGTGCTACTGCCGTGTTGAAGATTTTGGTAAATAACAGCAGTATTAGCCCACGCCGCCTGAGTGCTTCCGGAAGAGGAGAATATTTCCCGGTGGACAATGCCAACACCTCAGAAGCACGTGCAAAAAACCGCCGCACGGAAATTATCCTCACACCAAAATTGGATGAGTTGTTTAAAATTATAGAGACTAATTAATTAGCCAATAATTTATTCGGTTATTACCAAATCCATTTTTACATCAAAAGGATCGGTTGGAACATTGCCAAACAACTGAAATCCGAAGCATACCCCAATCTTTTTGGCAGTGATGTTTCGTAAAAATTTGTCATAAAAGGCTTTCCCACGCCCCATGCGGTTGTTTTGCCTGTCGAAAGCCACACCGGGAACCACAATTACATCTATGGAAGCATAATCGGTAAATTCTTCGCCAGTGGGTTCCGGAATGCCAAAACTTTCGCCTAACTGCATCTGTTCAATGGAAATAAATTGCTTTAATATCATCACATTGCCAGTTACGCAAGGAAGCAATATTTTCTTCTTTGCTGCCCAGTTACAAATAAATTCCTGTGTTTGCACTTCGTCGTCCATTGCCCAGTAAAGCATTACAGTTTTAGCCTGAATGAATGCTTCATTCTGAGCAAGTTTTTCCAGAATTTGCCTCGATCTTATCTGCTTTTCCTCCACAGAAAGCCGGCTTTTCAAAATTTTAATTTCTTTACGGATTTGCTTCTTTTGTTCGTCAACAGTCATTATCAGAATTTTTTGCAAAAATAGGTTTTGCTTTCTATTGCAATACCATAATTACGATTAACATTTTTTTATTTGAACAAATACTATTTGTGGCTGTTTGTATAACAGAATATAAAAGTATTGACCTATGAAAAAAGCCTTAGTTGTGAGTTATTTGCCATCGGGCGAATATTCCAATACCAAGCAGTTGCTTGATTATTTTTTTACGAAAGCAAAAAATATTGAAATTGAACATCTCGATTTAATCGAGAAATCGCCTGTGTTTTTTGGTTATGAATCTATGGGGGCTTACTATACCCGGAATTACCAGGGAAAAGAACTTACGGAAAGCCAAAAACAAGCCATAGCACCTATGGATGCAATGTGCGAACAATTTGCCAAAGCCGATGTAGTTATTTTTGCCCATCCGATGCACAATTTCAGTCTTCCCGGTATTATTAAAACTTACCTGGACTCTGTAATGCAAAAGGGTGTGGCTTTTGATTATGGCAAAAATGGCCCTTACGGAAAGCTTGGTGGGAAAAAAGTATTGGTGCTATATACCAGCGGTGGTTCTTATTCTCCGGATACGTATAACATACAGTATCCTAACTGGAATACACTGGAATTTACCATGAAAGTTAACTTCAGTTTTGCTGGAATAACAGATTATGCCTTTGTTACAGCCTCTACCGGAAATCCTGCAAAAACTGCTGAAAATATTGAAAAAGCCAAAATACAGGTGGAAAAAGTAATTTCCGACTGGCAACTCTGATTTATCTTTTTCCATTCAAAAAAACAAGGAGACTGTCCATTGATGATAGTCTCCTTTTTTATTCACCTGAGTCAGGAATAAAATATGTTTCCCATCTGCCTGATAATAACCCGTCGGGGTTTTAATATCAAGAGAAAGGATGTTTTATATATTTTTCAAAAACCCTCAAGGTTTTAAAAACCTTGAGGGTTTTCATCAGCCACGGCAACATGCTGAAATATTCCAGGAATGATTTGCAACCTTACGCCAGGCTCAGGTTGATAGCAAAAATTTTACTTGCTTTTCACTCGAAAAAGTAGTATAATTGCAAAGTTAAAGTTTTGCCAGTCTCTGTGTTAAAGTTCCAACCATTTTTGCCGGCTCCTGTTCTTTTTTATTATTTTTAACTTTCAGAAAAATACCTGTCCGCCCTTTTATCAGCTATGCCACCCCGTGGCAATGCCATATAGGTATAGAAAAATTAATATATAGGCAATGGCAGTGCCATACAAGTATAGAAAAGTTGAAGTATCGGCTATGGCAATGCCATATAGATATAGAAAAATTGAAGTATCGGCTACGGCAGTGCCATACAAGTATAGAAAAATTAATACATAGGCAATGGCAGTGCCATATAGGTATAGAAAAATTGAAGTATCGGCTACGGCAGTGCCATACGAGTATAGAAAAATTAATATACAGGCAATGGCAGTGCCATATAGATATAAAAAAGTTGAAGTATCGGCAATGGCAGCGCCATATTTCATTCCGGAACAAATATTTACATCCTTATAACTTAGGTTCGGGATAAAATATGTTTTCCATCTGCCTGATAATAAAACCGTAGGTATTTTAACATCCATAGAAAGGATGTTTTATATTTTTCAAAAACCCCTAAGGGTTTTCATCGCCTGTAGCGAAATGCAACAGGCTGAAATATACCATAGATGGTTCTATAATCTTAATCCAAACTCAGGTTGATAGTAAACTGAACATACATTACTGATAATTAAAACAAGTACATAACCACTAAAGCCGATACATTCCGGGGGCTACCCCCACAATAATATATAAAATCCTATAATAAAATATTGTTGTACTTAAAACATTATGAAATGGCAACTTTGGAAGTATTCTTCAAAAATCCGTACGATGATGACTACATTACCGACGCACGGCTCGACAAGCACACCCTGCTTACACTCGGACTGCTCGAAGCAGCCAATACCGATGGCAGCCTTACTCCCTTAATAACTACCATCGAATCCGCATATGCCCCCTTCCATATTTCCCAAACAGGGAAAAAGGACGAATCATCGGAACAAAAAGCATTTACGCTTACTACTGACAGAGTAATTGAAAGTTTCCGCATAAAGGTAAAAGCCCTTCACCACATCGTATCAGGAATTTTTCAGCAACAACCCGATACCCTGCTATTGTTTTTTCCACGAGGGTTGAGTGAATTTACAAAAGCAAACAAAGCTACTATCGAACCCCTGATGGAACACCTATTACACCAATGCGAAAGCCATAAGGATGACCTCGGCGAAAAATTCACATCCGACATGAAACAATTGCTCGACGATTACCGCCTGGCACGCAGAACCCAAGTTGGTCAGTTTGGCGAAGTAAGTACCCTGAGGGAAAAAATTTCTGCCGAACGTGCAGCTTTGGAAATCCAACTCATCTGTGCCATCCACCAGATAGCACTGAAACATCCTGGCGATGCCAGCGCCTGTATGCACTATTTTGACCAGACTACCATACAGCGTTTCCGTAATAACAAAACCGAAAACATTACCCCAACCCCACCTTCGGGCGGCGGACAAGCCTGAAACCGGAAAAAATGCATCGGTTTTTAGTAAAATTTGACACTAAAACAAAAAAAGATGACCGGATTCGTGAATCCGGTCATCTTTTTTTGTACCAAATCTACTTTTTTTACATTACTTTGTTTGCAATACTACCAAAAGTGTTGAAAAATTATTAATTCATATCAATATTAACCAAATTTTTGTAATTATGAGAAAACTAATTACGTTACTGATCCTATTTTTCCTCTGGGCAGGTAGCTCATGGGGACAAAGCACGGCGAATTACGCATTCACTTATGCTTTTAACGGGTCGCTACAGGACATTTCCACCGGGGCGACCGTTATGCTAACAGGGAATAAAGATGATGCCGCTTCTGCTGTATTTGACATCGGGTTTACCTTTTATTTTATGGGGACACCCTATACTCAGTTTAGTGCCAATTCCAATGGGCAAATACGACTTGGTTCTGTGTTAACAGCAACGACCTATTCTAATTACGTTGCATCAACTGCAGTGCTTTCACCTATGTCGGGTGATAACGAAGTAAATAATGGAATGTCATTCAAAGTAATTGGAACTGCACCAAACAGAATCCTGGTTGTTGAATGGAATCAATTCTATGTTTACTATACCAATATAACAAATGCAGGAAACATGCAGGCACTCTTATATGAAGGAACTGGTAAAATTGAATATATTTATGGAGAAATATACAATACTAGTACAGGCTCTGTAACACGTTCGACCTTTATTTCCTCTTCAAATGTTACTACTACCGGAGGTTCTGTAACCGTTGCCGCTACTCCAACTTATGAGTCAGTAGCAACGTCACCTACTTCAAATTCGTTTGCCGCAAGTGTTTTAATTGCCAATTTAGCTTCAACAGCTCAGGGAAGTAGAACCGTATATACTTTTACACCTACTTATTCTACTACTCCTGCCGATCCTATTAACATGACTTTTACGTCTGTTACCAGTTCAACAATTACAGTGAACTGGGTAGATAATTCCACAGATGAAACATTCTTTACAGCAAAACGTGCCCTTGATGCCGGTTTTACAACCGGAGTCGTAACAGCATCTGTGGCTTCTACAACAATAGCAGGCACGGGCACCGCCTATAACAGTGCATTTACGGGTTTAGTTCCGGGAACTACTTATTATTTTAAAATTACTGCCAATAACGAAGGTTCTGCATCTCCCGGCCTTACGGGGAATCAGGCTACCAGCCCACCGGGTAATATTACTTCTGCCGCAGATGGCGCATGGAGTGCAACTTCCACATGGGTTGGAGGGGTAGTACCCACCACCGCAGACAATGTTATCATTGATCACAATGTTAATGTTGATGCAGCTACAAATATCTGTTTTAACCTGACAATCAACAATGGAAAAACCTTAGCTTCTACAGGTACTGCCGGAATACTTACGATAGCCGGGAACCTGACTAATAACGGTACACTGGATTTTTATACGGATGCTTCAAATAGTGCCAGGTTAACATTTACTTCAGCCTCTAATAATACATTTACAAGTGGTGCATCGTGCACTACCGACCTTAATACACTAACCATTAACAAAGGTACTGCCAATACCAACATACTTGATATGGACTTAACTTCCCTTACGATAAAAGGAATAAGTACAGCAACCGTTGGATTCCTTACTTTAACTAATGGTACATTAAAAATATCAGGTTCCAATACATTCGATGGAGCCGTGTTTACTTCTACTTCATATTCAATTTCCGCTACCTGCGGATTCTGGCTTAACAATACCAATTTTATCGTTAACGGACAAAATGGTTCACCTACGTTGGCTGGTCTGCTCAGAATATCGAATGGAACCCTAAATGTGGGTACTGTTTCCAACAACTCTATGGGATTTTCTTCGGGTGCCACCGTTGTTATTGAAGGCGGTACAGTAATCGCAACAGGCAGGTTTGGTGTTACTTCTACATCGTATATTATTAATTATACACAAACAGGTGGAAATGTTACCGTATGTACCCTGGGAAACACAAGCACATCATACGCAAGTTTTGACTTAGGTACCGCAGCAACTTCAACAGCTACCTTGGGTGGTGGTACAATCACCATACAACTTGCCAGTACCGCTACCAGCGGTCCCCGGGATTTCAGGGGGTTATCTACAGGCACAGCGCCAACAACCTATGCAGGAACAACCCTTTATCTCGGAAATGCAAGTTCGGGAGCAACAGCCCAGACCTATTATCTCGCAGGCAGGGTGCCCCCATTTGTAATAACAACAACCTCTGCAACACATAAAGTAGCGATCTATTCCAGCATATATTATCATGGTGATCTTACCATCCCTGCCGGATCTGATCTCAATTTAAACGGATATGGTTTTTGGTGTAAAGGTAACGTGGTAAACAACGGAACCATAACTGGCACTACTACTTCCAGCCGGTTCGATTTCGCCGGTTCACTTTTAGAAACATCACCTGCTGCTCAAACCTATTCAGGGACAGGAACATTTGGACCTTCGGCTACTTTAACCACAAATCTTAGCCTTGGCATCAACAATTCAAATGGCGTTACTTTTAACGCTCCCGCTAATGTTTATAGGGTAAACCTGTTTAAAGGAATTATTACCAACAGTAATAATATAACCATAGGTAACGGATTGGCACTTACATGTTATGTTCAGATAGGTGTGAGCGGAAATGCTGATCCCGGTGGCTCATTCGACGTTTCTCCTATTTTTAACTTAGGAACGGGTGCCTATACAGTACTTTATGAACCGGAATCTACGCCGCGTACTATCGGGTTTGAGATTCCGCCAAGCCGGACCATCACAACCTTAAGCATTAACAACGCCAATGGAGTTACCTTAGCTGGCGGAAATCTCACATTAGACGCTGCCGGTGTTCTTTCCATGACGGAAGGAACTTTGACAACTTCTGCCACCAATATGCTTACTCTCAATAATACAGGGGCTGCAGTTTCAGGAGGTTCTACCACGTCGTTTGTGGTTGGGCCCATAGCACGTACATTTGCAGCCAGCCGCACCGCTACAGGTACTTATACGGGTGCAACCTTATTCCCGATCGGTAAAGATGGTATATACTCTCCCATGTGGGTTGATCCAACAACCAATGCCGGTGGTACTGTAGTCTTTACAGGAGAAGTTTTCAACAGAAACATCGGCACAAAGGGTACGGGAGTAATTTCCCTGGCAAAAGGGATACGTTGGGAAGCAATTGCTACTTCTGGTAATGCCAATTTAACCAGCACTTTTCTCTCGCTCGGAAGTTCTTCCATCACTAACGTGAATCAGATATTACAAGCCAATGCTGCTGCCGGTGTTTATGGAGCTATTCCTTCAGTATCAACATTTGCATCAGGAATTCCGAATACACTTTCGACAACTGGTTCACAAATTCCAGCGGGCTCCTATTATGGTTATTTTGGTTTTGGGGAACTACAATCCTGTGCTGCACCTACCACTCAACCTACTGCATTTGTAGCTAGTTATATCACATCCACAGGTTTTACAGGCTCATTTACCGCTGCCTCACCGGCACCAAGCAACTACTTGGTTGTCCGCTACACAGCACCTTCAACTCCGACAAATCCTGTTGATTATACAACCTATACTGTAGGCGGTACATTGGGAACTGGTACAGTGGTATCTGTAAGCGATGCCACCACGTTTACCCAAATGGGACTCATACCTGGTACTTCCTATGATTATTATGTATATAGTTATAATAACAGCGGTTGCTACGGACCGGTTTATCTGACTACCTCCCCCTCACTCTTAAACGTAACTACCTGTGCTACTGACATTGGTCTTCCCGGAACCCCGACCAGTTCCTTAATTTCTACTACAGGCTTTACTGCTTCCTGGACAGCATCCAGTACAACAGATGTTAGTTATATTCTCGATGTAGCAACTGATGCTGCCTTTACAAGTTTTGTAACCGGATATAACGGTTTGGATGTAGGTATAGGAACGCTTACTTATCCTGTTACCGGTTTAACTGCTGCGACAACCTATTATGTAAGGGTTAGGGCTAATTCGGGTGGAACATGTTATAGTAATTATACATCAACATTAGTTGTTACAACGTCTTGCAATCCCATAACTTCTTTACCTTGGACAGAAAGTTTTGAAGGTGTAACTATCCCTGCAATTCCAAGCTGCTGGTTTAAAGAAAATGGAGACTGGGTAACTACAAACAATTCAAACTCCACCTACGATGCTGATGCCCATACGGGTACCCAGTTTCTTCGCGATGCATATTCGGCTACAAATGAATATGTATGGACACCCGGTTTTGATCTTACTGCTGGTACTTCCTATGATTTTTCGTTCTGGTGGGCTGGTGATGGTGATGCCAATTGGGTTGGTGATGTATTCTATAATACCACACCGATTTCTACAGGAGCCACTCAATTAGGAGCTTCTTTTGTTACAAGTGCAACAGTAACTACAAAGACCTATGCTCAAGTAATAAGTACATTTGTACCTCTCACCTCCGGAGCTTATTATTTCGCTATCCGTGTAAACGCTACCAGTGCCCCATGGTACATTAGTTTTGATGATTTCAAATTGGATCTTTCCCCATCTTGTACTACACCTATGACATTAACTGCAACATCTATTACCCCCAACAGTGCAAGCCTTGGCTGGACAGAAACAGGAACTGCTACTTTATGGAACATAGAATTAGGCACTTTTGGATTTACTCCTACCGGTACTCCTACTCAATCAGGAGTTACCAATCCTTATACCTATTCAGGCTTAACACCCAACACAAGTTATAGCTATTACGTTCAGGCTGACTGTGGAAGCGGTTCCACAAGTACATGGACAGGTCCTTATTCCTTTACTACTCCCTGTGAAGCAGTAACTTCATTACCATGGAACGAAGGTTTTGAAGGTGTAACTATCCCTGCAATTCCAAGCTGCTGGTTTAAAGAAAATGGCGACTGGGTAACTACAAACAATGTAAATACAGCTAATGATGCTGATGCCCATACGGGTACCCAGTTTCTTCGCGATTCATGGTCGGCTACAAATGAATATGTATGGACACCCGGTTTTGATCTTACTGCTGGTACTTCCTATGATTTTTCGTTCTGGTGGGCTGGTGATAATTATTCCAATTGGGTTGGTGATGTATTCTATAATACCTCACCGATTTCTACAGGAGCCACTCAATTAGGAGCTTCTTTTGTTGTAAGTACAACAGTAACTACAAAGGACTATGCTCAAGTAGTAAGTACATTTGTACCTTCCACCTCCGGAACTTATTATTTCGCTATCCGTGTAAACGAAGCTACCGGTGACCCATGGTACATAAGTCTTGATGATTTCAAACTTGAACTTACTCCATCTTGTCCTGCACCTACAATATTGACAGCAACTTCCATTACTGCCAACAGTGCAAGCCTTGGATGGACTGAAACGGGAACTGCTACTTTATGGAACATAGAATTAGGTACTTTTGGATTTACTCCTACCGGTACACCTACTCAATCCGGAGTTACCAATCCATATACCTATTCAGGCTTATCAACAAATACACAATATAGTTATTATGTACAGGCTGACTGCGGAAGCGGTTCCACAAGTACATGGACAGGTCCTTATTCCTTTACTACTCTCTGTGATGCAAGTACCTTGCCTTATCTGGAAACTTTTGATGGAATGTGGACTTCGCCGGTTCCTAACAGTTGTTGGATTAGTGATGTAATAGCTACAAGCAACATAGCATGGCACCGTAATGATTATACTTCTAACTGGACGTATCCAACTGGAGGTTCACCTATTGAAACAGGAGCAAACGGTACACCAAATTATGCAAGATTCCATTCATATGGTTTAAATAGTGACTTAAATTCATACATGCAAACCGGCGTTATAAACCTGAGTAGTTATTCTGCCTCCGATGCAGTGAATTTGAAGTTTTATTACATCAACCTCACAGGAACAGATCAATTAGATGTTTATTTCTCTGCCGATGGTGGTTCTACATGGTCCGCCAGTATGGAACCAGGACCTTTCGTTACAAGCGAAACCTGGACAGAAATGACCATTCCTGTTGATCTGTCTGTTTATAATACGGCAAACTTTATGGTTCGTTTCCTTGCTACCTCAGATTATGGAGACGATGATATTGGCATCGACGAAATTTCAGTTGCTGTTGCGCCTTCCACCAAAACCCTCAATCTGAAATTCTATCTCGAAGGTTTATATGCAGGTGCCGGAGTGATGAACCAGGCTCAGGATGATATGGGCGCTCATTATTTGGCTCCTATTGCTGATAAAGTAACCGTAAAACTGCATGATGCCAACTATGCCATCATGGTGGGCATTTATGCTGACCAGGATCTTAATACAGATGGAACTTGTAGTGTTACCATACCGGGTACCGACAATGGCAACTACTACATCAGCATCCATACACGTAACCACCTCGAAACCGTTTCGGCTTCCACTGTATCCTTTGCCGGAAGCACTATTGCTTACGACTTCAGCACTGCCGACAACCAGGCTTATGGCTCTGGTAGCAATATGAAGGACTTCAGCGGCGTTTATGCATTTTGGGCTGGAGATGTTAACTTAGATTCATTTATTGACTCTGGTGACATGGCTCCTGTTGACAATGATGCTGCTGCTTTTGTTATGGGCTGGTCTGATAACGATGTTAATGGCGATGGATTTGTTGATTCTGCAGATATGACAATAATTGATAATAATGCTGCAGCATTTATCATGGCACAAACACCTTAACATTAATTTTCGATGAATTCTCCGGAAAAATCCGGAGGATTCATCTTTTATTTATATCTTTGAACCTTAAAATGATTTTTAAATAACCAAATTTTTTATGTATGAAAAAATTTAAACTATTGTTTTTTAAAGCTGGGGCAATTATTTTGCTGATGCTTACTTTTTTAAATGTGAAGGCACAAGTTCCTACATGGACTATGGAACTTAGAAATGATGTACAAACATCTGATAGAGTATTTACTGTTGATGTTTATCTTCTTCATACTGGTGGTGCTCCTGTAATGGAATTAGCTAATTTTCAGTGTGGTATTTCTTATAATTCAGCAATACTAAATGGTGGTGTTATTACTCCTACAATTATTGCTGGTGATTTGCCTGCTTCAATGACACCTTCAAGTATTCAAGTTGCAATTTCCGGTTCTAATTATTTTATCAGAATAGCACCACGTACCCCTCCTGGTACTGGTAACGGTTATATTGTTTCAGCAATTGCACCAGGTACTAAATTAATGAGCATTCGTTTGACTAATAGTGTTGCTTTTGGAAATGCTTCTCCCAATTTCACATGGTTATATGCAGCTCCATATCCTTCAAGGCTTTCATATTATGATCAAACAACTCATCTAAATATGAATGTTACCTTAAATGCAACAATGACATCTGTTAGTAATTTAATAAATTTTGAATTAAACGACCCCCCAACCGCCTATAACGTAAGTGGAACGGGATCGTATTGTGCAGGTGGAACGGGCTTAACGGTAACATTAAGCAACTCGCAAACTGGTGTAAACTATCAGTTGAAGAAAGACGGACTCGATCAGGGTACAGCCGTTGCCGGTACCGGTGCTGCCTTAACCTGGGATAGCCAACTTGCCGGTACCTACACCGTAGTAGCTACCAATGCCGTAACCAACATTACCAATACAATGACTGGCAGTGCAATAATTACCGAAGACCCATCGGTAGCTGCAAGCGTGAGCATAGTCGCTGATTTGAACGACGTTTGTGCCGGAACTTCTGTAACTTTCACAGCTACCCCAACTAACGGTGGTCCAGCCCCCACTTACCAGTGGAAAGTAAACGGAGGCAATGTAGGAACAGGTTTGGCTACTTATAGCTATGTACCTGCCAACGGCGATGCAGTTACCTGCGAAATGACTTCTACACTCACCTGCGTATCAGGCAGCCCGGCTACTTCCAACATCGTTAACATGGTTGTTAATGCCCCAGTTGCAGCAAGTGTTGCTATAGTTGCCGATGCAAATCCCGTTACAGCGGGGACAACAGTAACCTTTACTGCTGCACCTACCAATGGTGGTGGCACACCCATTTACCAGTGGAAAGTAAACGGAAGCAATGTAGGAACTGACCAAAATACCTACTCTTACGTTCCGGTTGACGGCGATGCAATTACCTGTGAAATGACTTCGAGTTTGACTTGCGTAAGTGGCAGCCCTGCTACATCAAACACTGTTACCATG
This sequence comes from Lentimicrobiaceae bacterium, assembly GCA_023227965.1. Classification (NCBI taxonomy): domain Bacteria; kingdom Pseudomonadati; phylum Bacteroidota; class Bacteroidia; order Bacteroidales; family Lentimicrobiaceae; species Lentimicrobiaceae bacterium. Next base: position 21,126 of record JALOCA010000015.1, read on the forward strand.
ACTGTTAATCCTGCCGGTTCAGCAGTTACTTTCAATGTTGATATGACTGGCGTTGCTATATTCAACCCTGTTACTGACGGAATATTTATTTCAGGTAGCATGAACGGTTGGGCAGAACCAGGAAGTAGTCTTTCATATAAAATGAATCCTGTTTCTGCTGGTTCATCCATTTATACCATTACTCTGACTATTCCAGACGGCGAAATTCAATACAAATACTTCAGGGTAATAAGTGAAACTCCAAGCTGGGATTACGGCGAATGGGATGGAGATCCTAACCGTTTAGCTAATATAACTGGTGTAGCCACATTGAACGATGTTTGGGCTACGCATAATACCACATGGACAGGTGCAATGAGCAATAGCTGGATAATGATCCAAAACTGGACGAATAATGTTCCTGGCTCTATATCTGATGTAACAGTTCCAGCAGGATTAACCAATTATCCCTCAATTTTTGCACCAAGCAGTTGCCATAATATTACCTTAGAATCCGGAGCAACATTACTTGATAATGGTAATTTAAATGTTACGGGAACGGCTACAGTTAAACGTTACATCACTGGTTCTGCAGCAACAGCTAATACCAACTGGCATTTGATGGGGATTCCTATTCAAAGCACATTATCCGATACTTTCTGGAATTGCTGGCTGAAAGAATGGCTGGAACCCACCGGAACCTACAGCAACATTGGCGAAGGTGTTACGCTCAATACTGCAATGAAAGGTTATGCCGTACGTTATACAGGACCTTTTACTACATTGAATTTTAACGGTACTCTTAACACAGGAACACTTTCTATTCCTTTAACTTCTGCAGGTGGAGCATATGACGGATGGAACCTTGTTTCCAACCCCTATCCTTCAGCTATTGACTGGGACGCTGTAACAATACCTGCTGGAATGAACTCAGCTATTTACTACTGGGAACCCACTTTACAAACATACTTATCCTATGTTGGGGGAGTTGGAGCTGGCTCACGTTATGCTCCTGCTATGCAAGGTTACTTTGTAAACACAACAGCACCAGTAACTTTTGAACTTACCAATGCCGTTCGTACACACCAAACAACAGTATCCTTCTACAAAGAAGAAGTTGCAAATCTGCTGAAACTTACTACCAATGCAAACAACGGTGAAGATTACACCTTCGTACGTTTCAATTCCGATGCCACTGCTGGTTTCGATGGAAACTACGATGCTTACAAACTCTTCAGCGATGCAACGGAAGTTCCTCAGATTTACACCACTGCATACGAAGATATGCTCTCAATCAACACCCTGCCTTCAATAGAAACAAATAATGTTGTTCCTGTTGCCTTCCGTGCAGGTGTTTCAGGTGATTATACTATCAATGCAAGTGGAATGGAATCATTCGACAACACTACACCAATCTGGCTCGAAGATAAAGTACTCAACACAGCAGTTGACTTCCGCAGCAACAACAAATACACCTTTAATTATGTAGCCGGCTGCAACGACAACCGCTTCTTGTTGCACTTCAAATCAGCATTTGGAATCAATGATCCTTCTAACCTGAAAATTAATGTTTATGCCTATGACCAAACCATTTATGTAAACCTTCCGCAGGTTGGAATGAATGGCAACATCGTTGTTTATAATGCATTAGGTCAGGAAGTCGCCCGTAAAGCTATTGACGGCAAACAATTTAACACCATTCACATGGGCAATACCAATGCTAATTACATCGTGAAAGTGGTTACCGACAATAAAGTTTGCACCGAAAAAGTATTTGTAAGGTAATATTAATGTAAATAATTAAAAATTCACAATATGAAAAAAGCAATCAAAACATTACTTGTTACGGGCTTTATACTTACAGCACCCTTGTTCTTATCCACTGCTTTTGGTCAGCCTCACCCAAATAATGGGGCGGTAGGCGGAGGCAATGGCGGACCCGGTGCTGCTGGCCCTATCGGTGGCGGCGCTCCAATGGGTAGCGGCGTTATCATGTTGTTAGCTATGGCTGCGGGTTATGGCTACAAAAAAATCTATGATATCCGCAAAAAATAATACCTTTTATTAGGTTTCACACAAAGAGGCTTGCCATTAATAGGGCAAGCCTCTTTTATTTATAAACCTGAGTTCGGGTTAAAATTGTAGAACCATCTATGATATATTTCAGCATGCTACATTTCGCCGTAGGCGATGAACGTTAACAGAATGTTGATTTATTATAAAAGATTGTCCATCAGACATTCATTATTGATCTCCATACGGAAAATCCACAGAAATAAAAATCCTTTCTATGGATATTAAACCTCTGACTGGTTAATATCAGGTAGATGTAAAACATGTTTTATCCCGAACTCAGGTTAATACTTATTGATATTATTTGTAATGGAACGCCAGTTAATCAGTGTGTTTACCTGATCAAAAAATTCAGTCTTTACTTTTCTTTTTCTGCTGCCAAATCGGCATAGCCTGTTCGTTTTTCATTCTTTATGCTATAAATATAACAATTTTATCGTTATAAACAATACTATGACAATATTTTATAACATTTTCCGCCTTGCAACGGCATTAATATGTTTCTTTGTGCTTTCAGTCCGGAATTCAAACCGATACAAAGAATACCTACCAAAATGATATTATTTAAGAAGCAAAGAATAAAGTTATTCATAAGCATGAGTGATAAAAATTATTTAATTATACCTCTTTTTCCAATGCTTTTCAAAAATCGCACTTAATAGTACAAACATTTTTCTAAATAAACAAATTCATACGTGTAATTTTTTATTTGCCAATTTAGTATATTTGCTACCATGATGAACACCCTTTCTCTTATTAACAGCGATCCTGGTTTGTTGCCTTACGAGGATAAAATCCGACAGAGACAGGAAAGAGTCTTGGCTAAACAACAGCAACTTGCCTGTAATCACTCCAGGTTGTACGATGCCATGAACGGACATTTGTATTACGGATTGCACTGTTATTCGGATAAATGGGTGCTTCGCGAATGGGCTCCCAATGCCGTAGCAGTTCATCTTATTGGGGATTTTTCCGGATGGAAGGCGTTACCTCTTTTCCGTTTTACAAAAAAAGAGTACGGAAACTGGGAACTGGTGCTGCCTCTGGATTACCTGGAACATGGCTCTTTGTACAAACTACTCGTTACCTGGGTGGATGGTCAGGGCGAACGGATCCCTGCATACTGTCGTCGTGTGGTACAGGACGAAACTACCAAGCTTTTTACTGCCCAGGTTTGGAATCCTGAGCGTCCCTATGTTTGGAAGCATAAAAACCCGGAAAGGAAAACTCATCCACTGGTTTACGAAGCCCATCCCGGCATGGCTACAGAAGAAGCGCACATAGCAACCTATAACGAATTTTGTGAGAAGGTTTTGCCACGTATTGCCAAAACAGGTTACGATACCATCCAACTGATGGGCATACAGGAACATCCTTACTATGGCTCGTTCGGATACCAGGTTTCCAGCTTTTTTGCCCCTTCTTCGCGCTTTGGTACACCCGAAGAACTGAAACAACTGATAGACGAAGCGCACCGGCTGAAAATTTCCGTGATACTCGATATAGTACATTCCCATGCGGTAAAAAACGACCTGGAAGGGCTGAGCCATTTTGATGGAACCGAATATCAATATTTTCATAAAGGGGAAAAGGGCATACACCGGCTGTGGGATTCGCGTTGTTTTGATTATGGTAAGGATGAAGTGTTGCACTTCCTGCTTTCCAACTGCAAATACTGGCTCGAAGAGTTTCATTTCGATGGTTTCCGCTTCGACGGCGTTACCAGCATGATGTATCTGAATCATGGTATAGGCGTTGATTTTTTGGATTATTCCATGTACTACGACGGCAACCAGGACGAAGATGCCATACAATACCTTTCGCTGGCAAATATCCTTGTGCATGAACACGCTCCCCATACAATTACCATAGCCGAAGATGTGAGCGGTATGCCGGGGTTGGCTGTGCCGCAACAGGAAGGTGGCATAGGTTTCGATTACAGAATGGCTATGGGCGTTTCCGATTTTTGGATGAAGACGATTGAGGAGAAAAAAGATGAAGAATGGCATGTAGGTGATATGTTTTTCCATCTTACCGACAAACGGAAAGAAGAACATACCATCAGCTACGCCGAATGCCACGACCAGGCAATGATGGGAGATAATACCATTATTTTCCGGTTGATAGGTGCAAATATGTACACCCAGATGAGCACCCTTTCCGAAGATATTGTTGTGGACAGAGGTGTTGCCCTGCACAAAATGATACGGCTTGCCACCCTGGCTACTGCCGGAGATGGCTACCTCAATTTTATGGGAAACGAGTTCGGACATCCCGAATGGATTGACTTTCCCAGGGAAGGAAACAACTGGAGTTTCCGCTATGCCCGACGGCAATGGAAGCTTGCTGACAATAAATCGTTGCGTTACTATTACCTCAACTTATTCGATCAGGCTATGATTGCTCTTGCACGGAAAGAAAAGATTTTTGATGTTCTTCCGTTTGTTGTCGTGCAAAATAATGAGGATCAGGTTCTGGTATTTACACGTGGAAGCTGCATTTTTGCTTTTAATTTTAACCCAGTGCAATCTTTTACTAATTACGGTTTTGCCGTAGAACCCGGAAAATATGTGGAGATATTGGATAGTGATGCAACAGAATTTGATGGTTTTGGCAGAAATATACCCGGACTGCAGCATTTTACCCGGTTCGAAAATGGCGCCCATCTGCTGAAACTGTATCTGCCCAACAGATCGGTTCTGGTGTTGAAAAGGAAAAAATAAAATGTTTTATTTTTTAACGAGAGTTAAGATAAAATGTACATGATCTTTATCCATCTCTACCACTAGTTCGTCAGTGCGGATTTCGAGAACCTTGTAATTAATGGTTTTGGGGGTGTTGTGAGAATTGATAGCTACCGATTTACCGTCATTTGACACTTTCCAATTGCCTTTATCGTTGTCGCGGTTGCTTTTTAACACATAGGTGTTGTCTTTATAAAAAATTACTGACAAACTGTTTTTGATGTCTTCAATGGTATATTCAAACTTCTGTCTTGCCCTTTTGTCCTTGAACTTAATGTCGTGATCAACCGATTCAAGTCTCCAGCTCCCCGCCATCACATTTTCTATTTTATCTGCCAGAGTAACTTTCCGGGTAATGGTTTTTCCGGGTTTCTTCGGGTTGGGTATTACCACAGTGTCGGTCATGTGATTCTCAGAAACGGTACTGTCGCCCTCGCGATACAAAACATTTTTGTTTGAACCGTGGCACGAAAATAGAACCGCTACGATTATTGTGTAAATTAGGGTATAAATAATTTTCATTGTCTGCAAGTTGATGAAGGGAGCATGAATCCGTGTCCTTTCACCTTGGGGATAGGGGTGAATTTGTTATTTTTGCAAAATTGTAAAAATTCTTTCAAAATATCCTACTCATGATACTCTTTTTTAAAAGCAGTTCAAAAATCTATGTGATTGATACGAATTGTCCGTTTAACGAGGAAACTATTAAAAAACTATTATGGCTTTTTGGTGAAGCGGAACTTATAAAAAAAGATATTTTGTATGGGTATTTTGTAGGACCCCGTCGTGAAATGATTACCCCTTGGAGTACCAATGCCGTGGAAATCACTCGCAACATGGGAATTTTGGGAATTCGGCGCATAGAAGAATTCGTTACGGCTACTGAAACTACCCCTTACGATTCCATGCTGCAGGCATTGTATAAAAATATTGACCAGGAAATTTTTACCATTCATCGTTCCCCCGCACCGGTAATTTCCATTGAAAATATAGCTGCTTATAATCAGTCAGAAGGGTTAGCGCTTAGCGATGAAGAAATTCAATACCTCGAAAATCTCAGTATCAAGCTGGAAAGAAAACTTACCGACAGCGAAGTGTTTGGTTTTTCGCAGGTAAACTCCGAACATTGCCGGCATAAAATTTTTAACGGAACCTTTATCATTGATGAAAAAACTCAGCCCGAAACCCTGTTCGGAATGATAAAAAAAACCGCAAAAGTGCATCCCAACCTTTTGGTTTCGGCTTACAGTGACAATGTGGCTTTTATTCAGGGTTCGGAAATAGAGCAATTTGCACCACAAACTCCCGATAAACCGGATTATTATGTAAAGAAACAAATTCAAACAGTTATCTCTCTAAAAGCAGAAACGCATAATTTTCCAACTACCGTTGAGTCGTTCAACGGAGCGGCTACCGGAAGCGGAGGCGAAATCCGTGACCGCATGGCTGGTGGCAAAGGAAGTATTCCACTGGTGGGAACAGCAGTTTATATGACGGCATATCCCCGGAGCGAACCCGGCAGACAATGGGAACTGGCAGTGGAACCCCGGAAGTGGCTGTACCAAACTCCCAAAGACATCTTAATCAAAGCCTCCAATGGTGCCAGCGACTTTGGAAATAAATTCGGACAGCCACTCATCTGTGGCAGCGTTTTAACCTTCGAACACCAGGAAAACAACAAAAAATATGCTTATGACAAGGTAATCATGCTTGCCGGAGGTGTTGGTTTCGGAAAAAAATCCGACAGCCATAAAAACAACCCCGGTAATAGTGATACCATAGTGGTGATGGGCGGTGATAATTACCGTATCGGCATGGGTGGAGGTGCAGTTTCATCAGTGGCTACAGGAGAGTACCGCAACGCCATCGAACTAAATGCCGTTCAGCGGTCAAACCCGGAGATGCAGAAGCGGGTTTTCAATACTATCAGGGCTTTAACCGAAACGGAAAATAATCCCATAGTTTCTATCCACGACCATGGCGCAGGCGGACATTTAAACTCCCTTTCAGAATTGGTGGAAAGTACCGGAGGTAAAATTGCGATTGAAAAACTTCCCGTTGGCGATCCCACTCTTTCGGCTAAAGAAATAATAGGCAACGAATCGCAGGAACGCATGGGCTTGCTGCTGAAAGAAGAAAATATGAACTTGTTAGGAAAGATTTCAGCACGCGAAAGAGCCCCAATGTATGCCGTGGGAAAAACTACAGGCGACCATCGCCTCGTTTTTGAAGATACGCAAAACCATAACAAACCCATTGACCTCTCATTGGAAGACTTTTTCGGAAAACCTCCCCGCACTATCCTTACCGACGAAACCTCCCGCGAAACTTTTTCAGAAATAAAATACCAACCTGAACTACTTACAAATTACCTTGAACAAGTTCTCCAACTCGAAAGCGTTGCCTGCAAAGATTGGCTTACCAACAAAGTTGACCGTTCGGTTACTTCGCGCATCGGGTTACAACAAACGGCGGGTACTGTACAGCTTCCCTTGAATAACCTGGGCATTGCCGCTCTGGATTATAAGGGAGAAAAGGGAATCGCAACCGCACTTGGACATGCTCCTGCCACCGCCCTTATCAACCCTGCCGCAGGTTCGCAGCTTGCCATAGCCGAAGCGCTCACTAACATCGTCTGGGCTCCGCTCACACATAGTCTGCGGGGAGTGTCGCTAAGTGCCAACTGGATGTGGCCCTGCAAAAACCCCGGAGAAAATGCACGCCTGTACGAAGCCGTAAAAGCTGCTTCAGAATTTGCCATTGCCTTGGAAATAAATATTCCCACAGGTAAGGATTCACTTTCTATGACACAAAAATATCCCGATGGCGAAACGGTGTTTGCTCCCGGAACAGTCATCATCACCGCAGTGGCTGAGGTAAACTATTTCCGTAAAACCGTGCGTCCTGTTATTGTAAACCAGCCTGGAACCACACTTATATACATTGATTTTACCTGTGATGCGCCTGTTTTGGGAGGAAGCGCTTTTGCACAGGTGGCAGGGCAAATAGGAAACGAGGCTCCTGCCATTATCCGTCCTGAAATCTTCGCCAACGCTTTTAATGCCATCCAGCAATTGATTCAGGAAGAAAAAATCCTTGCCGGACATGATGTTTCTTCTGGCGGGCTTATCACTTGTCTGCTCGAAATGCTTTTTGCCCGGAACGATACGGGTGCTATGGCAGATATATCCTCAATACCCGGCAAAGACCCCATTCACATACTTTTTAATGAACATCCTTCTGTGGTAATCCAGGTAAAAGAGCTGGAATATGTTGATAATTTCTTAAAGGGAAAGAATGTTTCCTATTACATTTTAGGAGAAGTTACTTCAGAAAGAAGCCTCGGTATTTTTTATGAAAAGACAAAAATGCGTTTTGATGTTAACCATCTGCGCGATGTTTGGTTTAAGAGTTCTTACCTGCTCGACAGGCATCAGAGCGGAGAAATTCTTGCCATGGAACGATTCAGAAATTATAAAAAGCAGGAACTTGTGTTTCGCTTTCCTGAACATTTTACAGGCAAAGCTTCACAGTTTGGCATTGATCTGGACAGAACAAATCCTTCGGGCATCAGGGCTGCCGTTATCCGCGAGCAAGGCTGCAACAGCGAGCGCGAGATGGCATACATGCTGCACCTTGCAGGTTTTGACGTAAAAGATGTGCATATGACCGACCTGATTGAAGGCAGGGAAACCCTCGAAGATGTTAACTTCATCGTCTTTGTGGGAGGATTTGCCAATTCCGATGTACTGGGTTCGGGTAAAGGCTGGGCTGGAGCCTTTCTTTTCAATGAGAAAGCCAATACCTCTCTTAGGAATTTTTACCAGCGCAACAATACCCTGAGCCTCGGTGTTTGCAACGGCTGCCAGGCGATGATGCACCTCAATCTCATCTATCCGGAACACGAAAAACAACCCCAGATGCTGCACAACGAATCGCGGAAGTATGAATCCATCTTCCTTACCATAGATGTGTTACCCAACGATTCTGTATTGCTGAAGACCCTTGCCGGTGCAAGGCTCGGAATTTGGGTATCGCATGGCGAAGGCAAGTTCAGCCTGCCCTACGTCGAAAACGAATACCATATTCCTGCCTGTTACAGCTACCACGACTATCCGGGCAACCCCAACGGCTCCGACTACGATGTTGCATGCCTTGCTTCGGCTGACGGACGCCACCTGGCAATAATGCCTCATTTCGAAAGGGCTTTCCTTCCCTGGCAATGGGCGGAATATCCCGCCAGTCGTCGCCTGACTGACGAAATAAGTCCCTGGATGGAAGTTTTTTTTAACGCCCGGAAGTGGGTGGAAGAAAAAATGAAAACTTCTGTGCCGGTGTAAGAAACAACCTCGTTTATCTTTTCTCCGTCAGTTGCAACTAACGGAAACATATTTTTTAATTTTATGTGCCTTCTTCGCTGTTATTTTTTTTCGCTGCCATCAGTGCAAGTAATTTTGTTGCCGTATTCCAGTTGCGGATGGTCATTTCTTTGTAAACGGGAAGGTTAATAAGTTTGTTTAAAAAACTTTGTCCTGAATTGCTGATGAGCCGCGAAAAATAAAGAACACTCTTACCTTCATATATGTTATCAACACCTTCCCTTTTTGCAATATTTTTTATTGCTTCGGCTGAGGTGAGAGGCTCCTTTAAGAATGCCACATCATACCTGAATGTTCCGGCATCACTGCCAAATCTCTGCGGGGCTTCTTTAACAATTTTAGCCAGTTGTTCATGGGTAATTATTACCACTCTCGATGTATAGTTGAATTTTTCCGAAAGAAATTTTTCTGTTTTGCTTTCAAGTTGGGCGTTGTCTTTTTCGTTCGTACTAAAGATAACATTATCACTTTGAATATAAGTAGTTACATTACCGTATCCCATGTTTTCAAAACATGATTTCAAATCAGTCATTCTGATAATGTTGTTGCCACCTACATTTATCCCGCGTAGTAATGCAATGTGCAAATTACCTAACATAGGTTTTTCTTTTTTGCTTTGAAAATAATATATTTATTGTTTACCCCCGCTGAGCGGAATTTGCAATCCCGCCATGTTCCTATTAACAAAGCATTTTCCGTTCAGCCGGAATTTTCATTTATAATATAAGTTTCGTAAACTTTTCAAAGTAATCTGTTCTACAGCTAATTTTACACTTATATCTCCAGCTGTCTTTATTTTTTTATAATATAAAATCTTGCCATTAAAATTATCTATTAAAAATATACACTGTTTTATATAAGTTTTTACCAGTGGATCTATCCAAATTTTATTTGTTTGCTCCGGATAATTTATACAATATTGTGCTCTAATAATCAGCATAATTGAATATTGATGTTTATGATTTCGCTTTAGATTATTAAAGGATAACGGGATGTCTACGTTGTTTAATGAATTCTTTTTATCATCAAGCAAATTACTCAATTGCTCAAAATCAACGCTTACCTGAGAATCTGTAAGATCATTATAATCAGGCTTTACAATCTTATATTTTTTATTAAGTACAGAATTTGTTTGATTTATAATATCAGTTATTACAATTTCCTCTAATTGAGGATCAGACTGTTGCCTTCGATAAAAATCAACCGTTTTAATTTGCAAATCAATAGGTAAAATCTCAAGAGTATCTATACTCCTTTTAATCTTCTTAAACTCATCAACATATTTTCCCGAACTACAAGCATATAGCAATCCTGATATAACAGAAATTATAAATAATATCCTTTTCATATTGTTTATTTTTGGTCGTTTTCAATCCTTGTTTCTAATATTCCATAGCTAACCCCGCTGAGTGGCGCATTTGTAATTTTCTGCTTTCATCAATTTTATATCGCTTTTCAATACTTTTTACCTTATTATTCTGCGGAATTACATCCCGATGACTATCGGGACCGCAACGTCCCGGGCGGCTAATTTTTTGCCGCTTAGCGAGGGTTATAAGTTATTTTTTTTCTTTTTTTTCGCCAAAATTTAACCTTATTGGGAATCTTGTTACTCACTATTTCGATTCCTTTGTTACGTAAAATCTGCTCAATTATTGTCTCTGAACAGTCAAACTGCATTGCCAAATGTTTTATTTCTACACCACCTTTTAAGTAACGTTTTATTATTTCTTGGATTCGTTCAGCCGAAAAGTAATTTTTTGCAGGTAATTTGTCTATTGGTAATTCTTCTTTGTACTGATTCAAAACTTCAATAATGTCGGGAAGAATAGTTGGGTTTATTCTTATTTTATGGATATCATACTTGTCTTTGTCGAGCTGTACTATCTGTTGTATTGCAACGTATATTATTCCATTGTGATGTTTAACCAAGTCTAAAAGGAAAGTGCTTTTATCATATTCAAGCAAAATCGTTTGTAATTTTTCTTCCATTCTATGATGTCATTAAAAAGTGATTTTGTCTTTTATTGTAGCATTACGCACAACAGTGGCAATATGGCAAGTGGCGGTTTACGAGGTACGTCTGTATCGTCCCCGCTGAGGTTTTTCTTTTTTGCTTCGAAGATAATATATTTATTGTTTACCCCCGCTGAGTGGAATTTGCAATTTCACCCGAAACGTTAGAAAATTTGTAATTTTCTGCTTTCATTTATTTTATTTGGCTTTTTGCTCTTGGCTTTTAGCTTTTGGCGGAATTAGAAATTCCTCTTTGTTCAGAGCAGAATCCCGATGGACTATCGGGACCGCTCAGCCGGGTTCATTATCGGGTTTATGTAATTTTATTAACTCGTCATATTCGGTTTGAAATGAGCGTTTCTGATGATGTTTTTTCTGATTGTTAATATATTCAAAAACCTTTTCAACAACTGATTCACTAACCGAATAGGCAGCATAACCTGTTTGCCAGGCAAATTTCTCAGTTAAAATATTTTGCTGGTTGATAAAATGAGAACTGCTTCCTTTAATTTGTTTTATAATTTCGGCAATAGATTTTTGCGGATTTAATAAAAACAAACAATGTATGTGTTCGGGCATTCCGTTGATAATGCGTACCGGGCAACCTGATTCATTTAATTGATTAGCTACAAACGAAAATACTGTTTTTTCAATTCCGTGATTTATCAATGGCATACGATTTTTTGTTGACCAGATTGCGTGTATCCAAATTTTATTATACGAATGTGGCATATGGGTATTATTTTATGGTAATGTAAACCGTTAAAACGCTTTCGTTTTTTGTTTCAATTTATCATAGCCCACGGTTTAACATAGCCCACGGTTTAAACCGTGGGCTAAGGAATGTCAAAACCATATTTTTAATGGATTTATCCATTTTTGTTATTTTGTCCTTATCAGAATCTCCAACCCCGCCCGTATTCTTATGTAATTTGTAACTTTCTGTTTCCATTTGTTTTTTATTTCGCATCCTCTGCTCACCCTTATTTCTATCTATCCTTCTAAAGTTTGCCCCGATTTAATCGGAGGAAGAGTTGTTTATGTAAATGCTCCTCCAAATTCCCAATCCCCGCCCCCTTATTTTTTATTTACTTATTTTTCTATTACCCTTTCACCTATCTTCAAATCTTCAAATCAACTAATTTTCAAATCGTCTCATCTTCAAATTTTCAAATTAGCCAATTAGCACATTAGCATATTAACTAATTAACTAATTATTTCACTTTCTCCTTCTTCGCTTTTTTCGCCACGTTCTCTGCGGAGTTTTTTCATTATATGAGTCAATGTGTAATCTGTTACTTTTGAAGGGTCAACATCGGTAAAAATCTTTTTGCCGCGTTCCAATATCTGTGAAAGCATGTTCCATAGTTCGTTAAATTTTTCCTGATTTTTCATCACTATCTGGCTACGGTCAATCAGCAAGTCGTTCTGTTCCTTGTTCAGCCTGTCGAGAACTATAAACTTCTGGCTGAAAAAATCCTTGCCTTCATCGGTAAATCCTTCCGATTTCAGTGCATCTAAGTTAATTGTGATGTTAGAATTAAGAATGGCAAGGCTGCTTACAAGCGATTCGGGATCGCCTCTTAGCAGGCTGTTACGGACATCAACTATGCCAAAACTATCAATTTTACATTGAAGATTTTCAGCATCCGACACATAACTTTCCAGAATTTTCAGTTTTGGACGGATAGATTGTGTTTCATTGGTTATCTGTTCAGTAATTTTTTTTATTTTCCCGGTAGGAATTTGAGTTTTCACAATATTTTCCACAAGCTCTATTTTGCCATCGAGCATAGTTATAAAGTCTTTAGGAAACTTTTTTGGAAAAAGCCGGTAAAATTCATCATTGTCGCGGAGATAGGCGTGCCGTATTGAACTTGCAGCGTATGGCAATTCGTCAATGCGGCATGGGATTTTTGAGTTCATAGCATTTTTATTTTAAGGTTTACTACAAAATTAATATATAAAAATGCATTTGTCAATAAAAAAGATGTCCGGATTCCTGAATCCAAACATCTTTTTTTAATCATTGGGTATTAAAAATATTTTATACCATAAATCCTATTTTAATTTGGATATTAAAATAATAATAAAAGTTTATCAGAATATATCACTTAATAAAAATATCTGCTTTTATCCTTCAAAAATAATTCATTAATTTATAACACATGATTACTAATTATAAATAAATCACAAACATATAATTATATTTATTCCAATCAATGCTGTTTTATATTTATTTTAAATTATTATCCTATATCTTACCTGAACAAATTTATTAATGAAAATTTCTTTTACACCCCTTTGCGAAGAAGTCAGTGCATCCTTTGCGGTTTAAATTTTTTTTATCGCAGAATACGGAAAGAATTACACAAAGAACCGCAGAGCCTATCATGTCAAAAAAATAACGTATCATGCTATGAATCATTAAAATTTTTCTTTATAAATAATTGTTTTATACTTTTGAGTAGGGAAATTGATAATCATATCTTAAATAAAACATCCTACATTCCTAATATGCTCATTCATGCAAACCACGACCAATATTTTTATGTATTTTTATTGCACATCCTATTGTTTTTTCTGTAATTTGATTAATTTCTATATATTATTATTTTTAACAATATGATTTGCATATTTTAATATATCGTTACTTAGCCATCAAGAATCGTTACTTAGCTGTCCGGAACTATTGCCCAGTTATTAAATATTGTTATTAAGCCATTCGGAACTCTTACCCAGCCATTATAAATCATTATCCAGTCGTTCAGAATCGTTACATAGCTTTTCGGAACTCCTATCCAGCCATTCAGAATTATTAATTAATCGTCTTTAAAAATAACTTTCTTCCAAGCGCTATCATTTCACTGCATAATAATTCAAATCTTCATCTGCTAAATCTTATTACAGATTGATATTTACAGTTTTCTCACCATCATAATTCCATCACGGAATGGCAAAAGCAGGTTTTCAACCCTCGGATCGTTTTGTATAAAATCGTTAAAAGCAATAATGCCCTTTGTTTCTTTATCACTGGCATCAGTATCAAGTACTTTTTCTCCCCATAGCACATTATCGGCTATCAGAAACCCTCCCTTATTTATCTTATCAAAAAGTAAGTTGTAATAATTAAGATAATTGTCCTTATCAGCATCCATAAACACAAGGTCGAATTGCATCTGCATCGTAGGAATTATCTCCATTGCATCGCCCAGATGCAGTGTAATCTTATCTTCGAACCCAGATTCGGTAAAATAATTTAATACATCGTCTTCAAACTCAGGATTTATTTCTATCGTATGCAACCTACCATTAGCAGGAAGCGCCCCGGCAAGGCAGATGCTTGCATAGCCAGTAAAAGTGCCTACTTCCAAAACATTTTGGGGTTTAAGCATACAGCAAATAAACTCAAGCAGTTTCCCCTGCAAGTGTCCGCTAAGCATACGCGGATTCAACCGGTGGATATGCGTTTCGCGGTTAATACGATAAAGCAATTCCGTTTCGGCAGAAGTGTGCAGTTCGGCGTATTCTTCAATCTCTGGTTTCAAATTTACAGTTTCAAATTTAGGTTTTTCGGTTTTTCAATTTTACACAACTTTTTCTGCTTTAGGGAGTATAATAGTAGTCCATCGGCAAATTAAATTATTTCAAAGGATATTTCTCATCAAAATACACCCAAAACAATGGCATATATCCCTGCAATTCGCCTTTTTCGGTATATTTTTCCAGCAGGGGGGCTATCCCCAGTATTTTTTTGTCCATTTGCAGGGTCGTGGGGTTTATGCTCCATTCTTCCAGAAAGCGGATTCGGGTAATGTCCTTGCGATTCAATTCGTGTTTTACTGGTATCAGGCTGTCATTATAAGGCGGTTCCGGATTTTGCACAAGGATGGTGTCCGAATAATTTTCAATTGCCTTCACCTGTTCCACGGTAAGCTGTTTGCCAAAAATATCCCAGGCTTTCACCTTGCCCTCATAGGCAGCGTCTATAATCTGGTGAATAAATTTCTCCCTGTTTTGTCCTTCAAGATTCTGTACCCACCAGTCGAGTCCCGGATCGGGGCTTTTTATGTTTACGTCATACTGAATACGCTCGGTAACAATTGATTTTTCTGACTTATGATTGCACGAAAAAAGTACAGCCAACAATATTCCTACAAATACAATTTTTCTCATATTTTTTACTGTCTTACAATAATGAAAGCAAAGGTACATTTTCTTTGCAAATGCAAAACCGCTCCTACAAAAACACTTCTTTTGCGATTGTGCTTTACACACCGTAACTTTGTTGCTGAAAACTTTTTGAAATGAGAGTTGTACCCCTGTTCGTAACGATAGCTTTGCTTTTTTCCGCTTGTTTTCCTAACCACAAAAAGGAGGTCATAGTTGAAACATGGAAGAATGGTAAACCCAAAATCAAATATGTGTATGGACTTAGTGATGCAGATTTATCATTTACAAAAGAAGTAGGGTATTATAAAAGCGGATGTTTGAAGTATATAGGTTTTCGCAGCAAGGGAAAACGCGACAGTAACTGGACGCAATGGTACGACAGTAGCGGAAAAGTATGGGAACTACACCAATTTAAAAACGATTTACGGATGGGATGGCTATGCCGGTGGTATGAAAACGGGAATCCGCGAAGTCGCATGCACTTTGTATTCGATAAACGGTGGGGAAAACATACTGAATGGTACGAAAACAGCAAGCTGCGCCTGAAGGGACAATGGCGCAATGATAAAATGATCGGTCATTGGGTTTATTGGTACGAAAACGGGAATAAAGAAAAGGAAGGAAACTACTGCCAGGGCGATTGGGAAAAGCTTTCGATGTTTAGCGGAAAATATCCCGACTTTGTGCCATTGAAGGATTCAGTATGGATATACTATGATTCCTATGGCAAAATCATTCGTAAAGAGACCTGGGAAACTGGTAAAATTCTTTGCGTTTCTTTTCAAAAACCCTGACATTATTTATCGTATTTTAGGAATAATAAATCTGAAAATACGAATCATTCTTAGTATAAATTCAGTGTAATACTTATTTAATAAGCGCAAAATTTATTGCTTAATCTTACAACTTATTCTAAATTTGCCCGCACAAAACCTTTAAATTTATGATATTAGGAATATTAAAAGAAACTAAAGACGAACGTCGGGTTGCTATGTTACCCGAAAGTGTCGCCGCTTTGGTTAAAATGAATGTAACCGTGATGGTTGAAAAGGATGCGGGATTGGCAGCATGTGCCAGTGATGCAGACTATGAAACCTCCGGAGCAAAAATTGATACCAAAGAAAACGTAATCAATCAGTCGGAAGTGCTTGTAAAGATTAATCCACCCACCGAAGAAGAAAAAAGTGCAATGAAAGAAGGTAAGGTACTACTTGCTGTTTTGAATCCCTATTTCAATACCGGTTTGATAAAAGAACTGGCAAATAAAAACATAACCAGCTTTAGCCTGGATGTTATCCCCCGGACCACCCGTGCCCAGGCAATGGACATTCTTTCGTCAATGGCTACCGTAGCCGGTTACAAAGCCGTGCTTACCGCAGCCAATACGTTGCCTAAGTTCTTCCCGATGTTTATGACTGCTGCCGGAACCATTACTCCTGCCAAAGTACTCATTCTCGGAGCAGGCGTAGCCGGATTGCAGGCGATAGCCACATCGCGCAAGTTGGGAGCCGTGGTTGAAGTATTCGATGTACGTGCTGCCGTTAAAGAAGAAGTAATGGGCTTAGGTGGAAAATTTGTGGAAGTGGAAGGCGCTGTTGACGATAAAGCCGCCGGCGGATATGCTGTGGAACAAACCGGCGAGTTTAAACAACGCCAGGCACAAGCCGTACACGACCATGCTGTAAAATCAGATGTGGTAATCTGTACAGCCCAGATTCCTGGCAAAAAAGCACCCGTTCTGCTGAAAAAAGCTACCGTGGAAGCCATGAAGCCCGGTTCGGTGGTTATTGACATTGCTGCCTCTACCGGTGGAAACTGTGAAGTAACCCAAAACAATACTACCATTGTTCACAACGGTGTTACCGTTATTGGAAACTCTTTCCTGGCTGTGGATATGCCTTCGGATGCCAGCAAGATGTTTGGCAAAAATGTTATCAATTTCCTGAAACTGATGATTACCAAGGAAGGTGCACTGAATCTGAACTGGGACGATGACATTGTAAAAGGTACTGCCGTAACGCATAACAAGGAAATCGTTCACGAAAGAGTAAAATCAATTATTAATCAATAAAAAATATACTTTATGGAAGGTGTTTTAAATTTCATTTACGAAAACAGAGAAGCGATATTCATCATCATCCTGTCTATTTTCCTCGGTATCGAAGTAATATCACATGTACCTGCCGTATTACACACCCCGCTGATGTCGGGCTCCAATGCCATACATGGTGTTGTAATCATTGGTGCTATTATAGTAATGGGGCATGCCGAAGATACGCTTTCACTGATATTTGGCTTTATTGCTGTAGTGTTAGGAACACTCAACGTAGTCGGTGGTTTTGTTGTTACCGACCGCATGCTCGAAATGTTTAAGAAAAAGAAAAAGTAACAATCCTCAAAAATAATCAGTGATATGGAAATACAAGAATCAATACTGTGGATATCTTATTTATTAGCCTCTATTTTATTTATCCTTGGGCTGAAAAAGTTAAGCCACCCCGATACAGCACGTAGCGGAAACCTGTGGGCAGCCGTAGGTATGACTGCCGCTATTATTTTTACTATCCTTTTTTACAAATATGAAAATGGTAATAGTATTACCGATAAACCGACCAATATAATACTGATTTGTATTGCACTTGCCATAGGGACATTTGTAGGTTGGTATGCTTCTAAAAAAGTGAAAATGACTGCCATGCCGCAGATGGTTTCACTGTTCAACGGTATGGGTGGTGCCTGTGCCGCTTTAATTTCGCTGATGGAATTTCCCAAAATGCAGGCAACACTTGCTAATGCTGTAATACCTGCTACCAATATGTTCAATGGAGAAGCTATTGCTATCCTCCTCGGGCTAATGATAGGTAGCGTTTCTTTTGCCGGTAGTATGATAGCTTTCGGTAAACTCGACGGACGCATAGGTGATATCAAACATCCTATTCTTCGAATTATCAACCTTACATTTCTTGTGGTTTTGCTTGTTGCCCTCGTACTTATTATGACTCTTCGTCCGGTGGAAGGCAACAACATGGTTATTTACCTGTTTGCTGCTGCTGCCCTCATCTATGGTGTTACTTTTGTAATGCCTATCGGTGGAGCCGATATGCCGGTTGTAATTTCCCTGCTGAACTCCTTTACCGGTGTGGCTGCTGCTATGGGCGGTTTTCTCTACAATAACCAGGCGATGCTTACCGGTGGTATCCTTGTAGGATCATCGGGAACCATTCTTACCATCCTGATGTGTAAAGCCATGAACCGTTCGCTGATCAATGTAATCATTGGTGCCTTTGGCGGAAGTGCTGCCGGTGCTGCTACTTCCGGCGACAAAACCGTGAAGGAAATTACCCTCAGCGATGCCTCCATCCTGCTCAGTTACTCGCAAAAAGTATACATCATCCCCGGTTACGGACTTGCTGTTGCCCAGGCTCAGCATCTGTGTCACGAACTGGATGTATTGCTCGAAAGCAAAGGTGTGGAAGTAAAATATGGTATCCATCCCGTTGCCGGACGTATGCCCGGACACATGAACGTACTACTTGCCGAAGCCGACGTTCCTTACGAAAAACTCGTGGAAATGGATGATGTGAACAATGAAATCAGCAATACCGACGTGGTAATAGTTATCGGTGCCAATGATGTGGTGAACCCCGCTGCCGAAACTGATCCTGCAAGTCCGATTTACGGCATGCCGGTTATTAAAGCCTGGGATGCTAAAAACATCATCGTGATGAAACGTTCGATGGCAAAAGGTTATGCCGCTATCGAAAACGACTTGTTCTATCATCCGAAAAACCGTATGCTTTTCGGCGATGCCAAGGCTACTCTACAAAAATTAATAGCTGAAATTAAATCTTTGTAGTACAAAGCTATGTATTTATATAAGCCACCTCAGTTTTGGGGTGGTTTTTTTATTTTTCGTGTTTTCAGAATATTTTGCGGTACACGTGGCAGTAGGGTATGCCTCCTTTTTTTTCGTAATAATCCTGGTGATAGTCTTCTGCTTTCCAAAAATCAGTCGCTTTTGTAAGGTGGGTAGCCACTTTATATCCTTTGGCTTCTAACAGGTCAATATATTTTTGTGCTGTTTTTCTTTGCTCTTCGTTTAGGTAAAAAATTTCGGAACGATATTGTTCTCCTACATCAGGTCCCTGCTGATTGATCTGGGTAAAATCATGGGTCTCGAAAAAATATTTTGTCAATTCTTCATACGATACTTTAATCGGGTCAAAAATTACCTCCACGGCTTCGGCGTGACCGGTATTTTCGCAACATACCTGTTGGTAAAAAGGAAATTGTACGTTGCCCCCAATAAAACCTACGGTAGTGGATAAAACTCCTGAAACTTTTTTAAAATAATATTCCGTTCCCCAGAAACAGCCCGAGGCAAAAATAGCTGTATCACTTGTGCCTGTATTGCCGGGAACAAAAACCAGCGAAATGGAATTTACACAATGCCGAATATTTTTTTCGGTATATCTTTCCCCTGTAAATACATGCCCCAAATGGGCTCCGCAACGGGCACAAATAATCTCGGTTCGCTCATCGTCAGCATCGGGAACTCTTTTAACTGCGCCGGGAATTTCCTGATCGAAACTGGGCCAGCCATAGAGGGAATCAAATTTGTCGGAGGATCTGTATAACGGTGCATTGCAACGTTTACATTGGTATTCTCCTACATCTTTGTTGCTTACATATTTTCCGGTAAAGGGTAGTTCTGTTCCTTTGTGCAGAATTACCCTTTCCTCTTCGGGTGTAAGTGTATTATATGCCATCATTTTATCATTTTACGATGAACAACGGGTGTAAAAAACCATTGCAATAATTTCTGTTACAACGAATCTTATTTCTTTGTTCATCAAATTACTATATATTTTATATAAACAAAAAAGAAAGCGGGAAGTTTGGGCTGACCTGTAAAAAAAAGGTTTAAAACAGGAGGTTATTATATAAATAATCCTTGTGGCTGTTGTTGCAGTTCATGTTTTAGCAACCATTCCTTGCGCCACAATACACCACCGTACCCAACAAGCTGTCCTGAAGAACTAATTACACGATGGCAGGGGACAACGATGTTAAGAGAATTTTTCCTCCTGCTTTCAGCGTTGGGACGCCCAAAATTACATATTTTATATTGATCTACAATACTTTATACGGGTGTCCCGAAAAATTGCGGATAGCAGGAGGCTAGTTTTTGATAAACTTTGTTGTTATTCTTTTGCCGTTGTTTTCTACTATCAACAGATAAAATCCATCATTCAGATTAGAGGTCTGGATAGCAGTAGTACTGTTATTCAACTTGCCGCTTATAATTTCTTTGCCAACCAAATCAAAAATATGATAATGAATATTAGATGTAATCTTTCCGCTAACCTGCACATACAAAACATCTTCGGCAGGATTTGGGAATATCTTGATTTCTGGGAAGTCTGGCTTAACCTTTTTGATATCAGAAAAACTGCCACCACCGGGAGCACAATCAGTAAAATAAGCATTGCGAATAATATCTACACAGTTCATTAGTTTATTTACAGAAAACATGGAAGTATCGCTTGAAGTATAGTCTCTTGCAAAAACATAGGCAAGGTCAAACTGCTGTTTATCTCCTGGTTTGAAAGTAAAAGGGCCTGAAGAACTTATGCCTCTTCTATCTTCTGCTAAATTTTCATATGTAGCTTCTGCCATGTTCTGGCCTTGCCATGGAGGAGGTGTGCAATTAGTACCCCAATTTAATGTGTCGCTTAATCCCGGAAACCAAAAATAAAAAACTAGATTATTATAAACAGAAGGATAAGACTTTTTCCCTTTTAAAAAGGAATAGTATTCATCTGCCCGTTCCGGATCTGACAAAAAAGTAATGAAAGAATAATTAGTATAACTAAATGAAGACATACCATATCTTTCATTATCTGATATGGTATCACCAAAATGCGTTCCATTCACACTTTCATTACATAAAGGATGTCCTGTTTCGTCAAAATGCGGGTTGTCTGTTCCATCTGCATCTAATAAAGGTCCTTCTAAAACTATTACAGCTTGTGCTGGTGGATGACTCCCATAGATATTGTCTATTGCTTTGCCATTATATCCATAAAAGCAGCTCCGCTCTACATCACATCCAATATAATCATCTTTGTTATAGCCGATATCGAAATCGGTGAAATTACCAATAAACGTACTGTCGTAAGTATTCTGAGAGCGGTTGTAAATATCGTAGTGTAAAAAAATAGTATTTTTAAATGCAGTATCGCTCATGCAATCAAAAGCATATGCCATTCCATGAACTTCCACTTTTATTTTATTTCCTAATGTTTCTTGATGGGCATTTCTATCATCATTGAAAATAAAGAAAACAGCTTCATCTCCTTTAATTAAAGGGTAGTCACCACTTCGTGCATTGTATTTTCCATCATTATTATAATCATAGTAAGGGGCTAATTGTTCAGCTATTCCAAGATTTCCATCTCCGTTTCCAGGCCAGGAGGCAATATCTTCCGGAATGGCATAAGTGTCTTCCCACCAATGGTTTTTATGATATTCTATCTGCTCACGCGAAATTTTCCATAGCCTCGTCCAAAGGCTATCTTGATTTTCGGAATAATTTATGCTATCCATCACCGGACCGGCAAAAAAGTCCTGCCCTCCATATAAATTGGGTCCTTGCCTGAACCTTTCCGCAGCTAAGTGAAGTTGCCCGTTATTATCTTTACCACCTATCCATAGATTACTGGTAAAAATAGTGTTTTTACCACTTCCTTTAGGAACCTCAAAATGTGGATTAAACAAATCAGAACTAGTACTTGGTCCAGTATATGGATCATAGGAGAACAAGAACCCTCTTGCATTAAAACCTGCGTTAATGTTATTTATGTTTAACGAATCGTAGCTACGACCAGGAATCACATTGATAAAAACAGTTCCAATCGTTCTGTAATAGTTGCTTTTAGAAGCAGTGTAATTAAATTTAATCCTCCCGGAGATTTTTGGAGATGGAATAAATACAATACTGCTATCTTCGCGGGATGAAATATAACCGATCTCATTGCTACAAAATATATTAAAAATTTTTATAGTATCATTTAAAAGTTGGTAATCATTTTTAATAAGATTAATTTTAACTGGAAGACCAGCCTTGGCACGGATAAAATCATCTCCGCAAATAGGGAATGAGGAATCAGGTTCTATTTCAAAAACTACTTTTGCCCAGTTAGAAACAGAATTTAAATCCGTCACTTTTTTTACTCTGTATTGTAATGAGTCTTTAAATACATGACCTAATGAATAACGTGGTTGGTATGTTATAGTGTTATCTGTAAATTCTACGTGTGCATATTCATTGGTCGGTTCTGTAATTTCAAATATTTTTACAGGATCCCCATCAGGAGAGTAATCATTATTAATAACATCTATTTCAATTCTGGATAAGACGTCTTCCATGTGTAAAAATCCGTAATCATCTACGGCTACAGGAGGCTGGTTCTGGGAATAGCCAAACTGTACTAAAAATGAAAGAATTAGCAATAAGGTTATTTTTTTCATAGCCTTACTTCTTTATAAATTTCTTGCTTATTAGGCCGTTATTTTCTGTAATAGTTAAGATGTAAAATCCTTTTTTTAGATTAGAAGTCTGGATAGCAGTAGTACTATTATTCAACTTGCCGCTTATAATTTCTTTGCCAACCAAATCAACAATATGATAACGGACATTAGATGTAATCTTTCCGCTAAGCTGCACATACAAAACATCATCGGCAGGATTTGGGAATATCTTGATTTCTGGGAAGGCTGGCTTAAGCTTTTTGATATCAGAAAAACTGCCACCACCGGGAATGCTGTCGGCAAAATAGCACTTACGCAATTGGTCAACATATTGTTGAAGTTTTACCACTGAAGACCAAGCGGTATTCTGTGCATAATCTCTTGCAAATGTGTAGGCAAGGTCTATTTCCTGCTTTTCGCCAGGATGAAAAGTAATGGGTCCTGTTACTCCAGTCGGACGAATGTGATTTCCGCCTGGATTATTATCTGTCCAGAAAGAAGGTCCGTTTGGCGGAACACATCCGGATCCCCAGTGTAGTGTATCAGAATTTCCAGGGTACATAAAATTACAGGAAGGTCCATACGCTCCATAGCCATCAAGCCCCCAGCTTCCATAGGATAAATGGGAACTAGATTGCCATAAACCCTTTAATATCTTATAATATTCAAAATCATAGGTAGGATATAAATCTCCAAAGGTTGGCATTATTTCGGTAATGTCAAAATCATATACTCCAGTTAATCCCATTCGTTCATTATCAATTATAGTATCCCCGAAACGGCTTCCATTTATGCTTTCGTTACATAATTGATTTCCATATTCGTCATACTTTGGATTGTCAATCCCGTCGTCGCTCATTTTTAAACCTTCCAGTACTGTTATCCCTTGTGCAGGTGGATGAGCACCATAGTTTTTTGGAATATTAATCCCAGGTGTAGAAACTTCCACTGGTTCATAATCCAAAGCATTGTAACCATAAAACATTCCTCTTTCCACATCACTGCCCAAAAAATCATCATGTGGGTTTCCTATTTCTAGTTTGGTAAAGATGCCAAGGTATAAACTGTCGTAAGTATTCTGAGAACGGTTGAAGATATCGTAATGTACAAAAATGGTATTGTTGAAAGCCGAATCATTTGGGCGATCAAACGCATACATTAGCGAATGAATTTCCACACCTAACTTTTTACCCAATGTTTCGTTATGGGCAAAGCGATTGTCGTTGTATATAGTTAATATTGCTTCATCTCCACGAATTATAGGATAATCGCCCGTTTCTGGATTGTAAACTCCATCGTTATTATAGTCAAAAAAAGAAGCAATGTTGGCTGCCTGCCCCAGGCTTACATCTCCATTCCCTGGCCATGTTTTTATCGCTTGCGGCATCTGGTAGCCAGCTTGCCACCAGTATGCCTTATGATAATCTATATCGCTTTTGCTGATTTTCCACAGACGCACCCACAGACTGTCCTGCTGAAAAGTATATTTGGTAGTATCCGTTACCGGTCCTGCCCAAAAGTCTTCTCCTATATTAAAATGCGGGCCTGTTCTGTACATTTCTGCAGCAACATGAAGTTGTCCACTTTCGTCTTTTCCGGCTATCCAAAGCGTATTTGTAAAAATGGTATGACAACCCGAACTTTTGGGCGCCTCAAAATGAGGAAGAAAAATTGCATCACCGCCATTTGTTAC
This sequence comes from Lentimicrobiaceae bacterium, assembly GCA_023227965.1. Classification (NCBI taxonomy): domain Bacteria; kingdom Pseudomonadati; phylum Bacteroidota; class Bacteroidia; order Bacteroidales; family Lentimicrobiaceae; species Lentimicrobiaceae bacterium. The sequence continues at coordinate 45,716 of JALOCA010000015.1, forward strand.
ATTTAATGTCGGATTGTTTGAGAAAAGAAATCCGCGTGCATCGGCTCCTGCATTGATATTATTTACAGTAAGCGAATCATAGGTATGGTTCTCAAGAACATTTACCATTAAATGCCCATGACTGAAATATCCGTGTGGATAACCTTCGGGATATACGTCATATTGAACATCTACATAGCCTTTTACATTGGTTACAGGAGTAATAGTAAGATTGCCCACGCTATCAATGGTTACATAACCTGCTATTGTAGAATTTCTATTAGAAACTCTTATTTTTATAGGTATCCCCAACAACTGATAATCGTTTGCAAGTACGTTTATCGTTACCGGTATCAGGTTGTAGGCTGAAACAGTATCATTTATACAAACAACGAAAATGGAGTCCTGCTCAATTTCGTAAAGAACTTTTACCCATTCCGATTTGGAAGTAGTATCGTTTCTTTCCGTAATACGATAATAAACAGAATCGTAACCAAAATAATTTTCATAAGGTGTAGTAGTATAAGTAATTACACTATCAGAAAATGCTATTTTTCCGTGAAAAGGAGCGATAACTGTATCAATTTTAATAGAATCTCCATCTGGATCGTAGTCGTTTAAAATTACGTAGAGGCTGATTCTGGATGCAGGGAGGGCTTCTTTAGCAAAACCGGAATCTGCAACGGCTACAGGTGGATGATTCTGACATAATGCGCTAAATGTCAGCAATAAAAAGGAAATTACAAAGTAAATATTTTTCATAATATTAAGGAATAATAAAGGACGCTTTAAAATTATGAAATAAAAATGATATTTTAAAAACAATTTTATATGTTTTTTTTATTTTTTTAATCAAAAATAAATATCATGCAGAAATACAATAATTTAAAATGGAAATTATTATAATTTGAAACAAATGGCAACTGCCGGTCGGATTTAACCCTTCATTGGTTGCTCCCCAGCAGAGCCAGTGTCCGTTTATCCCGGCAAACGAAAGTACTAAAAGTTTTCCTGACACAGTTTGTTGGGCACTTCTTCATTTTTACGGCGGTAAGCCGCCACGAGCTTTCGATGCCCGAAGAATACATCCACCGGATAGACCCGAATGCCTTTTTAACGGTAATAGGAGCCAACGAAATCCTTGGAAAAGGATTTAAATCGCTCGGAGAGAAAATTCCAGAATAATTTTACTTAGGAAACTTGGAATCATAAGGTTTTATAGAAATAAGCCCTCCGAAACATTTTGTTTTTCATGTTTTAGCAACCATTCCTTGCGCCACAATCCACCACCGTACCCAACAAGCTGCCCTGAGGAACCAATTACACGATGACAGGGGACAACGATGTTAAGGGGATTTTTCCCGTTTGCTGCACCAACAGCACGGGTAAGTTTTTCAGTACCAAGATTCTTTGCAAGACTTTGATAACTTATGGTGGTTCCAAAAGGAATGTTTCGCAATTCTTCCCACACCTTCAGTTGGAAATCCGTCCCCTTAGGGCGAAGAGTCAACGAAAAAGCCTTGCGGGCTCCGGCAAAATATTCCTGTAATTGCTGAATACAGGGTGCGAGGCACCCGGGAATTTCTCCGATATTTTCCGGGGGTTCATTTGAATACATTATGGAAGTTATTCCCAGATTGTTGCCTGTAATTTCCAGCCAGCCAACAGGAGAATTGTAATATGTTTTGTCCATTTGCATTTCAAAAGTAATCGGTTACCTGTTTTTCTTTATCCGTAAGTTGATAATGGCAGAAATGTTTTCAATTGCAATACGATCCTGTTGCATGCTATCGCGTTCGCGTATGGTAACGGTATTGTCTTCCACAGTTTGGTTGTCAACGGTGATACAATAGGGCGTTCCGATGGCATCCTGCCGACGATAACGGCGTCCGATGGTATCTTTTTCTTCATACGCACAAAGGAAATTCTGTTTCAGAACGTCCATTATCTCACGGGCTTTTTCGGGCAAACCGTCTTTGTTTACCAAGGGAAAAACTGCGGCTTTTATCGGTGCCAGTACCGGAGGGATGCGCATTACCACTCGATCCGATCCATCGTCCAGTTTTTCTTCTGTATAAGCGTTACTCAGCACAGCAAGGAAAGTACGGTCGAGACCGATGGAGGTTTCTATTACGTAAGGAACGTAGCTTTCGTTGAGTTCGGAGTCGAAATACTGTATTTTTTTACCTGAGTATTGCTGGTGGGCATTGAGATCGAAGTCGGTGCGGCTGTGGATGCCTTCCAGTTCCTTGAATCCGAAAGGAAATTCAAATTCGATGTCAGTGGCGGCATTGGCATAATGTGCCAGTTTGTCGTGATCGTGGTAGCGGTATTTGTTTTCGGGGATACCCAGGGAATGATGCCATTGCAACCGTTCTTTTTTCCAGAATTCAAACCATTCCAATTCGCTTCCCGGGCGAACAAAAAACTGCATTTCCATTTGTTCAAATTCCCGCATACGGAAAATGAACTGGCGGGCAACGATTTCGTTACGGAAGGCTTTTCCTATCTGCGCAATTCCGAAAGGAATCTTCATCCTTCCTGTTTTCTGTACATTAAGATAATTTACAAAAATTCCCTGTGCAGTTTCCGGACGAAGGTAAATGGCAGATGCCTCTTCGCCTATCGAGCCCATCTGGGTAGCAAACATCAGGTTGAACTGACGTACATCAGTCCAGTTACGTGTGCCTGAAATGGGGCAAACAATTTCCAAATCAATGATTATCTGACGAACTTCTGCCAGGTCGTTTGCTTCCAAAGCAGCCACAAAACGTTTTCTTACCGAATCTATTTTTCCCTGGTATTCTTTCACGCGGGGATTGGTGGCGAGGTACATTTTTTCGTCGAAACTTTCACCGAAACGTTTGGCGGCTTTTCCCACCTCTTTGTTTATTTTGTCTTCAATCTTAGCCAGGTAATCTTCAATAAGCACATCAGCCCGGTAGCGTTTTTTTGAATCACGGTTGTCAATAAGCGGATCGTTGAAGGCATCAACATGCCCCGAGGCTTTCCAAACGGTGGGATGCATAAAGATTGCCGAATCCAGTCCCACGATGTTTTCGTGGTTCTGTACCATGGCTTTCCACCAATAGTTCTTAATGTTGTTTTTCAGTTCAACGCCATTCTGACCGTAGTCGTACACAGCACTCAGTCCGTCATAAATTTCGCTTGACGGGAACACAAAACCATATTCCCTTGCGTGAGAAATGATTTTTCGGAAAAGTTCTTCGTTATTTGCCATGCGGCAAAAGTAGTAAAAAAGATAAAAAATTATATTGAATGAATGATTGATTGACTGTCGGAAAAAATTAGTTTATCAGATTCCTATTTATTGTAAAAATTTTTTATAATCAGAGGTTATCTTTATTTTTTAAAAAGCATTTTTTCTTTCAGCCAGAATTTTTTATATTACCTTTGCCAGATGAAGATTATAGACAATTCCCTGATTACCGAAGAACTGTTTACGATATGCTTTTCGTGCGATCTTGCTGCCTGCAAAGGAGAATGCTGCGTGGAAGGCGATGCCGGTGCACCACTCGAAATGGAGGAAATCTCTATCATAGAAGATAACCTTGAAGCCATTAAGCCATATATGTCGGAAAGTGGGTTGCAGGCAGTGGAAAAGACGGGAGTTTTTGATTATGATGCCTCCGGGCAGTTTGTAACCCCTCTGTTTGACGGGAAAGAATGTGCCTTTGTGTATTTTGAAAACGAAATTGCATTCTGCGCTATCGAAAAAGCCTTCCGGTTAGGGGAAATAAAATTCATTAAGCCAATTTCGTGCCATTTGTATCCCATTCGTATTAAAAAATATAATGGTTTCGATGTATTGAATTACCACCGCTGGCATATCTGTGAATCGGCGGTTACTGCCGGCAAGCGCAATGCAGTTTCATTGTATCGTTTTTTAAAAGAGCCCCTGATACGGAAGTTTGGGGAGGAGTGGTACGAAAAACTTTTGCAGTCGTTACCCGCAACTGGGAAAAAATAGCTGTGTTATTTCTGTTAACGTAGCTCTTTCAAACGTCTTTTTTGTGTGATGGAAAAGGCAGCTACCAACACAAGCAGAATACCCGAAATGTAGTAACAGGCTCTTCCAATGAAATCGCCGTAGCGAACATAAAAAGTTATTGTATCGTTCGCATTGATTTGTTGTTTGATAACAGCGGGAGTCCAGTATGGGGTTGCCTGTGTAATGTCGCCTCTTTGGTTTACAAAAGCGGAAATCCCGGTATTTGCCGAGCGGGCTATGCTTCTGCGGGTTTCTATCGCCCTAAGCGATGAAAAAGTGAGATGTTGGCGATGCCCGGGAGTGTTTCCCCACCATCCGTCGTTAGTAATTACAAAAATTAACTCGGCACCATTGCGGACAAAACTTGCCACATATTCACCGTAAACCGATTCGTAACAAATTATCGGGGCAATGCTTAACTCACCTACTCTGAAAGGAATCTGCAGAGGGTCGGTACCCAGGCTTCCTACCGTACCTCCCAGGTCAATGGCAAAACTTTCCATAAAGGTAAGATACTTTGCAAATGGCATCATCTCAACGCCGGGAGTAAGTTTCGACTTGTGGTGCGTTTGTAAGCCTACTGAAGTGTCAATCAATGCAGCGGTGTTGTAAGCATCATAATATTCGTCAGCATCCCTGAACTTTCGGGCGGTATGGGTAGGCGGCTCGCCGGGCAGAAAGACCTTCCGGGATGAAAGTCCTACCACCATTTTTGTATTGGGAAATTTTCTTAAAAATGTACGTATGCTGTCGAAACTTTTTGATTGGTTCATATAGTTTTCCCAGATATATTCCTGGATGGCACTTTCGGGCGTAACGATGAATTGTACCGAAGAGTCGGTTTTGGTGGCGGCAAGCTGTAGCAACCGCCGTGTAATTTCCTGAGGAGGAAAATCGTATTGTTCGGTATAGGGATTGATATTAGGTTGAACAACCAGTACATTGACGGGTTTTTGCACTTCTGTGTAGGAATTGTACCTGATTACCGAGAAAATCATAGGCACCATTGCCAGCAGTAGTGTTCCCAAGCTATAACCTGCCAGGAGAAGGCTACACTTTTTTTGTACAAACCATTGCCTGTAAAGAAGAAAAATACAAATATTTACCAAAAGTATCCACAGACTTCCGCCTAAAGCGCCAGTATATTCATACCATTGCACCCATTGCGGATAGGAGGCAAAACCATTGCCAAGGTTAAGCCAGGGCCAACTCAGATCCCAGTCGAGGTGGTGAAATTCAAAAGCTGTCCAATACAAAATTAAACCCAGATAGCCCACCCATTGTCTGGAGAAAAGGCGGTGTGTAATATGGAATAATGTAAAAATTGTACTTAAAAACAACGTATTAAAAAGCAGGGCAAAAATAACCCCCACTAAAGTTGAATTGTAAATCCACCAGGTGGTGAATAGGTTCCAGATAAAAAAGCTCAGAAAAGCATATCCAAAGATACCAAAAGCATGGTTAATTTTTCTTTCGGAAAAGTGATAGTATTCAATGATAAGCAACGGAACTAATGCTACAAGCAGGAAAAGGGGAAATCCTCCTGCTGGCCAGGAAACTGTAAGTAGCACTCCAGAAAGGACAGATAAAAAAACTTGATAAATTTTTTTCATGTGTGAATCTTGAATTGCAAAAATAATAAACCCATGTTGCCCCCGAAACTTCTCCCGATGAATTTAACAAAAGCCACATGTTGTTTTAATAATTCCACATGCCACGGGTTTAATACAAAAAGTTATTGTAAGGGTAACGTATGGCATGGATTTTTTTAACTTCGTTGTAAAGCAATGTTTTAAATTCTTCCAGGTTGATTTTTTGGGTGGCGGAAATAAAAATTGCAGGGGCATTGTTTTTTGCCATCCATGAGTTCTTAAGTTCGGTGGAGATTGTGTCTGGAACAACTGGCGGGCAGGCGTCCACTTTGTTAAAGACCATGATTATTGGTTTATCAAAGGCTTTAATTTCGCGAAGGGTTTGGTTTACAACGGCAATTTGTTCTTCAAAATCAGGGTGCGAAATATCGGCTACATGTAGCAGAAGGTCGGCTTCGGTAACTTCATCCAATGTTGACTTAAAGGACTCCACAAGCCCGTGCGGCAGTTTCCGGATAAAACCTACGGTATCGGTAAGCAGGAAGGGCAAATTATCAATCACCACTTTACGTACAGTGGTGTCGAGGGTGGCAAATAGTTTGTTTTCGGCAAAAATATCGGATTTACTGATAAGGTTCATGAGGGTAGATTTTCCAACATTGGTGTAACCTACCAGCGCCACTCTCACCAACTCGGAGCGGCTTTTCCGTTGTGTGGTTTTTTGTTTATCAATGTGTTTAAGTTTTTCTTTTAGCAGGGCAATTCTGTCGCGGATTACCCTCCGATCGGTTTCAATTTCTTTTTCGCCGGGTCCACGCATACCTAAACCGCCGCGCTGCTTGGTAAGGTGTGTCCACATTCGGGTAAGTCGGGGCAGCAAGTATTGGTATTGGGCAAGTTCCACCTGGGTACGGGCAGTGGAAGTGCGTGCCCGCCTGGCAAAAATGTCGAGGATAAGAGTAGTTCGATCAAGAATTTTGCATTCGAGGCTTTTTTCGAGATTGCGGAGTTGAGAAGGAGTAAGTTCGTCATCGAAAACCACCACGTCCACCGAAGCTGCCTTAGCAAACATGACGATTTCTTCCAGCTTTCCTGAACCTACGTAAGTTCTTCCATCGGGTTTTTCCAGTTTTTGCACAAAACGTTGCAACGCTTGTCCTCCTGCTGTTTGCAACAAAAATTCCAGTTCATTAAGATGTTCCTGCGTTTTTGATTCGTTGCTTTCTGGGGTAACCAACCCCACCAAAATAGCATTTTCAGGAATGATGTTTGTTTCGTCCATGGAGTTTATTGTGCCAGCATGAATCGCAAACTGATTCCGGCGTTAGTAGTTGAATTGGGGTATTGAGTTGAAACAAATGGATTTGTAATCTGTTTTTCAAAAAATGCCCTAATTGTAAGGTTTTGGTTCATAACATAATCAGCCGAAATATTTATTGATGTCAGCTTTTTTCCGGCAGAAATCTGGTCAGAGTCTTCCACCAGCCTGCGAAGTACCGTTTTGTCGTTCCGTATAGAAAGATCGGCTTTGATGTTTAAATCGCTTTTCACCTTGCTTTTCTTGCTTTCGATGCCCAGTGTACGCAACACCAGTTCCATTTCCTTGAAACGGTAACCCAATCCGAAAACCAGTTCGCTCGACGAAATATCGGTCATCTGGTTGTTGGTAAAGCTCATGGCAAGGTTACGGCTACGTTTGTATTCGAAGCGTGTAAGCAAATTGTTAACCCACGTGATGTCAATTCCGAATAGCGGACTGTATTGCTCGGTTATGGTGATAGCATCAATCTGAAATTCGGGAATAAAATTGTTGTTTACATCAAGAGAATCGGCGTAGCCGTTATCGGGATTAACGTGGTATAAAATGTTGGAACGGTAAGATGCAACGGAATAGGTTGAGCGGTACGCATGTGAAATATTTACGTTTTTAACATAATCTTGTAGGAATTCAATCCGGCTTAACCCTCCATAGGTTAGTCGCCAATTAGGTTTGGGGATTCTGGGGAAAGGGGTAAGGGAAACACTTCCCGAATTTTGACCCGAATAAGCTGCAAGAAACGAAGGAATAAGCACTGCGGTAGAAGTGGCTCCGTAACCCACAGGATAACCGAGCGAATCGTATTCGCCGCTCCAGTTCGGGTTTTTGGCAGCCAGCCGTTGAGCAATTTCCATGCGGTAGTTTTTCATTTTTTCAAAGGTTTCCGACTTTTTATCTTCTACATTTTTATCGAAAGATGTATTCCAAACACCGTAAGAAATGGAATAACTGCCAACATCCATCATCGAACTGGTTTCAAACTCCCCTGTTGTGTAATTATACAGATAGTATTCTTGATGGTTGATAGATTCGGTACGGTCGGCGGTGATATCAATCCTGAGGTCGTTAATAGGTTCGGCGGTTGCTTTAAACGAAAGATTTTTTGTCTGTTTGGTGAGATAAGGAGTATTAAGCAAAGAGTCGGTTGAAAACCAGCCGTTTCTTTTTCCAATATCACGTATATTTTCCTGACTTCCAAACACAAAACCTAATCCCGGCGCCATGTCGCTCCAACGATTACCTAAATAATTTGGCTTGGGCATAAATCCCGGTATCAGTGTACCGTTGGTTTCGGAATAGCTCATCGAACCTTCTTTAATGCCGGTAAGAAGAGTTAAGACGGCATTTTTTACAACTTGTAAATCAATAAAAGGTTTACGGGCAGCGGAATCCTGAACTTTTTCCTCTTTTTTTGGAGGCTCTTTTTCTGTTCCTGGTTTTTTCCCGGCAGGGAGGCTTCGCGGGGAGGGCTTTTTCCCTTTTGGGTTTATATTTTTCAGAAATCCGAATTTGCTATATAAGGATGATAATTTAACGTTGGCGTTAATTTGTTTGTTATTTGAATTTTCAATAGTATTTCCCAGTGCTTCCTGAAGCGACTGTGGTGAAGCTTCCCAACGATAAGTACTTCCGTAACGTGCTGATGCATTGGTAAAATTTAGCAAAGGAATTTTGTTAATCGGGATGTTGTATGTTATATTCATGGATTGATTGAACCGTTGCAAGGTGCCAAAACCCAAAATTTCATCTATGATGGAATCCCGTTTTTCTTTGTAATCTTTCTGGTGTTTATCGAGCTTTCCGGCGGGTTCGTCAATGTAGGCGTTGGCATTAGCGCTGTATTCTAATTTTAACCCTTGCGAAAAGTCGTATTTGAAATCGTAAACTCTTGCCCATTCCCAGCTTTTTACGTAGGTGGGTTCAATAATGATGAGCGCCTGGGTGCTTTTATTCCGGTATTTACGTTCGTTATAAGCGCGGTTCATGTCGGTTCGGAATGAAAACAGCTTGGGCATTAGGTAAAAATTGAAATCTTTGACCAGTTGCAGTGATTTGTATTTCGAAAGAAACCTAACTTTGTCAAAAGGTTTAACCGGTTTGGGATTATTAATGAAGTTATATCCAATGCCTCCACGGTAGGTTTTCTTTACATCATATTGTATGTCAATATTTCTGTGATAAATTTCCGAATAGGCGTAGGTAAAGTCGAAGTTTTCGATGTCATAAACCCGGTTTTTTTTATTGGCACCGGTTTTTTCTTTACGAACATTCATGAAATTGATATTTTTGCGCTGGGTATAGTCCTGAACTATTTTTTTGAGCGAGTCCTTGCTTTTTTTGCTTAAATCCTTGAAAAGTACATCCGGATCGAGTGGGTTGTACTGGGGGTTGCTTTTTGATTCGGAAAAATCGAAATGCATAGGAATTCGCAAACCCGATTTTTCGGGGAAGAATTTGCCTAATTCGAGGTTAGTAGCCACATCATACGTAATCAAGGTTTCTTTTTGCCTGTCGTTAATTCTTTTTTCGATGCTTCCAAACCCGGGGGTGCTGTATCCTCCCGAAAAGATTACATTTCCCAGATCGGCAAGTGTAGCGTTTAGTCTTCCTGTGGCAGCAAAACCGCTTTTTTCGTCAAAGCCTGATACCCTGAATTCATTGAACCAAAATTCAGCACTTTTTGTTTTTCCGTCATCGGTATCACTGATACCGCGTTTTTTAGGATTTCGCACCCCTATCATCATTGCTTTTACATCGCTAAGGCTGGGCATACCTACTATTGTTATTTTATTGGCTCCGTCGTACACTACATAAGGAAGGGTAGTGGGAATACCGTTGCTGATAATAGCTTCGTTTCGTTGTTGTTTTGCAGCAATAAGGGTTTCAATATCAATATTAAATTCATTGTTTTCGGGCCAGATGGCTTCTTTATCACGGGCGCCGGTATGCCAGGGTGTAAATTCAACAGGAATTTCGTATTCGTAGTAGTTTTCGGTAAAGTCGGAACCCAGACGCAAAAATACGGTAAGGTCACCAGGTTGTAGTCTGTCGTTGTTGTTTAGTTCTTCGGCATGTACGTACATTTTGATTTTTTTGTACATACGAAAATCGAAATCAGCAGTTTTGAAAGCAGCTCTTGCATCTCCATCAAGCAGGTTGACAACCTTGTAATCTATTGATTGTTCGTTCATCTGTTGCATGGTGATGGCTCCCATATTTATTTCGCGTTGGATGTCAGGAGGTAAGACATAGGGAATCGGTAAGCGATTTCCATTTTCTTCAATATTTACTGTCGAAACGTCGAATTGGGTTTGATGCTGTTCATCATTGGGCACGTATTCGCCTGCAGAAAGTAAGCTTTGGTCATATTTTCTCCATTCGCCGCGAACCAGTTCGAGGGTAGCAAAACGGCAAACAATAGAACTGGTGAAATTTTTGAAAAACATACGCATAAAGCGTATAGATTTAAAATCCTGGATGTTACCAATTACTTTTTCGGGGTAGCGGATGGGAATTTTAAATTGGTACCAGTTTACTACGGTAGTTTTGTTGTTTTCGAGCCTTACGGTAGCTCCGTGAATATCGGTGATATAATTTTGCCCGATTTGCATTTTATCTGGTCGCAGATTGACTCTGTATTGGAAATACCGTTCATTAGTATTTAGGGTATTGTCTTTATTGATGTCTTCAATATTAGGTATAGTAGTTGCGTAGTTATTGCTACTGGCTGGTGAGTTTCCTTCGGAGCCGTTATACATTTTGTATTTTTCGAGTATGCTGCGGTACTGGTTGCCTTGGTTATAATCGGTGCCCAGGAAATAATGGTAATCGTCGGCAGAAGGGTCGTTGACAGTTTTGAGATAGGCATCGGATTCAGTGCCGTATAAGTCAATAATTTTCTGCAGATAGGTTCCATAAAAAAATGTTTGTTCGTCCTCGTTTCTCAATCCGTCATACCCCACATCTTGGTATTTACGGGCACTTTCCGAGTTGTCGAAACCGGGGATAAGAGCTTGCAGTTTGGGAACTCTTCCCCAGATAGTAGTATCTACTTCTGTAATAGTTGTGGAGGTTGGCAATCCATTTTCGTAACTTTTCCGGCTATCGCGCAAAATGTCTTCTGATATATCTCCCAGATTGATGTATAAATCGCCCCCATCATTCAGGGTATCACTGGCAAAAGGATCCATCATCCAGAACTCAATGTACTCCACATTCGTTGCTTCAAAATCGGTAGTTTCCATTTTTCGCATGATACCACCCCAACGGGTTTCGGGATTGTTTAGGATTCCGGCGGAGTTCAATCCTTCCGAAATACCTGGTATACGATTTACATCATAATTGTATTGTCCTCTTTCTGAAGGATAATAAGCCAGGTTAAGAATAGGAAGATTCATCTGTTGCCCGTTTTGTGGGTCAGCATTCGGAAATACTTCCTTTTCAAGAACAGGACGAACTGCATTTTTCGATAGTTCATTTTTATCAACATTGGCGGGCTTTATGGTGCTGTTTCTTTCATAAAACAGGGGATCAATAACATACCATGCCAATTTTGCACGGTTGAAACCATATTCTATGCCTATACCCGGTGCTGCTTCTGGAAACATACCTCTTTCTATTTGTCCCTGAGGTGTACTGGCAAGAAACCAGTTGGCAATGGGTGCACTCTTTAAGTCAATGGTAGATTCACTGCCTTCAAAATCATCGATATAAGAAGTTCCCGCACTGCCAATGGCGCTTGAGTGTCCTGGAATAAAATGGGCAAATTCACCGGCAAACGATATGCGTGAAGGCGCTTTGGTGGTAATAAAGGGAAGTTTGTCAACCAATTTGGTAAGCAGACGTGATTCGCTTTGGTAATTTACGTCCATGCCCCAGATGGTATTGGAAATGGGGTCGTATCCGAAGTTAGTTTTTTGTGTCAGCGGACGTTCACGCATATTCAGGATGGTTGCACCAATTTTAAAATCGTTGCTCAGGGCATGTTCAATATGTGCACCCATCAAACGCTGGGTTTGCACGTTAAACATAGCATTGTTTTCGAGGCTTATTCTAATAGGGGTTCCAGAATTGAGGTAGCCGTCGTTGATGATTCTTACCATACCTAAGGTGTAATCCACAGTGTAGTCAATGTTTTCCTGCAGTTGTATTCCGCCAGCCATCACTTTTACCGATCCCTGGGGAACGTTTAGCGCATTGAGCGAAATTTCGGAACTGGCGCTGGATTTGTAAATTCCGTCGAGAACAAATTTGTTTTTGGCAGGGTATTGCTGGGCAATGGTTTTGGTTGTGGAATACAGGGAGTCGTAACAATATTTATTGGCAAGTTGTTCGTCCTGTAGTTTGTTCCGAAGGTATTGTCCGAAAGGCTCCAGCATAGTGAAATAAACTCTGCCGTTGGATGATTGAATGGTTCCTCCGTTTGAGGCGGCTCCGTCAAGAAAATCGAACATTCCATCGTGGGGCGGGTTGCTTTGCGGGTCGAGATTATCAAAATTAAATACCTGGAGCAAGGGAACACCTTGCAGTTTCCCTTCTGTAAAATAGCCTGTAGGAACACCATTTTCGTTGCCCGAATACAAGATGTTCAACATAAAGTCGTCACGGTTTACCTGGTAAGCTCCTATGGAATACACGTTTTTCATCATCAGGTCCCACATAGGAATCCGGGTGTTGAGTGCTGTACTTTTGAGCAATTTTACTACGAGGCATTGCGGTGCATTGATTCCCTGGTCAGAAAATTCACCCAACTGATACACCTTGTTATCTCCGATAACGGTATATTGAATGGCAACACCCAACGCCTGGTCGGAGTTTAGCGTAGTATTAAGCGAAATAAAACCGAGTTTACTATTATAGGTATATTCCTGCGAATTTAATTTACGTGCACTTTCAATTACTTCGTAATCCTGTCCGGGAACTAAATTCTTTCTTACCAGGTAATCGGAAGCCTTGTTGATGTTTCGCAGATTAGTGGTGTCGGGTAAAATCGAAAGAATATTATTCGACAGGTTGAAGGGATAGCTTCCACCGACATTAGGGTAAATGATGTCCTTGCGGTAAGGGTTGTATTCACCCAAATCGGCAAGAGCAACTATGTTACGGTTGTCCTGCACGGCGGCACCTATTTGGGTAACCCACACTTCAATTTTGGTAATATTGATATTCGACATTACCACGGGAAGTTTCGAAAGACCCTCTTCATAGTGATTTCTGAAGTATTCGGCAATAAAAAAGTGCCGGTTTTCTTCGTATGCGTCGGCTTTGATACTGAATTTATTGGTTTGTGCTCCTCCCTGAACGGTAATACTTTGGGTTTGGCTTTTTTGCTCGGAATACACCCCTGTTACAGTGGTTTTACCGAATTGTAATTGAGTTTTTATCCCGAAAAGGCTCTGGCTACCGGTAATCAAGGTACTGTTGAGAGGCAATGTAACGTCGCCAGCTTCAATCAATTTGATGATTTCGTCTTCCTTTCCTTCGTATTTTAACTTGAGTTTGTTTTCAAATTCAAAAGAAGCTTCTGTGTTGTAGTTAGTTTGAAATTCAATTTTATCGCCTATTTTGGCGGTAGCATTCAACTGGATTTTTTCTTTAAAATCGAAATTGGTAGTACGGCGCTGGCGAACGTTAAGCGAAGCATTATCACTTTTATTGGAAATAATTCCGAAAATGAGTTCAGCAGAGCCCTGGGGACGAATGTCAATAGTGTTCCCACCGAAAATTCTGTCGAAGGCTTCTCCGCCGATACGGATTGGCTGGAGAATTCCCGTAGAACTGGCTTTTCCGGATGCTCCCGCCCTGCTTTTCCAATAGTTGTCGAGTGAGCGTTGCATGTCTAAGCGTTGGTATTCTTCAAAGGTCATAACCGCAGGGTATCCCAGCGGTCTGGAACCTGCTTTTTTATTGAAAATATACTGGTTATTTTGGGGGTCGTACTCTTCGCTTGTTGTGATGTTAGCAGGTTCTTTCAGGTACAGGGGATTGTAATCCTGTTGTGGCAGGGGGTTGGTAATATCCTGTTTTATGGGATAGGGCAGAGTACTGTCGCCTCCGGGCAAAGTATCGGGTGGAGGTACGGCAACATAATTTTTAGTTATTTGTACATGGGCTTGTACTGCCCATACAAATAAAAGTATAACCAAGATGGCTGAAAAAGTAAAAATGTATTTCGGGGGCTGCTTCAAATTCAATAACCTCAAAATTAAATCCGATCAGTTTATAATATTTTTAACGCACTTTTTATCAGCTCTTCTGCTGATAAATTATTTCCATTTGGTGTGGCTGTAATAATTTTATCGAGGGTTTTTTCCACTACACTTTTACTAAACCCCAGTATTGCTAAACCTGATAACGCTTCAATTTTTCGGGTATTGTGTGCAATGGCTAAAAATTCGGTACTCGTTTCGCCTTTGCCAAATTTATCTTTCAGATCAATAATAATGCGTTGGGCTGTTTTTGCACCTATACCTTTTACACCCTGCAGCACATCTACTTTCCCGGTAATTATTGCCTGTTTCACTTCGGCTGTGGTAAGCGACGAAAGTATCAGCCTTGCCGTATTTGCACCTATGCCTGAAACGTTTATCAATTGTCTGAAAAGCGAACGTTCGTCCTCGGTGGCAAAGCCGTACAAAATCTGAGCGTCTTCACGTACAACAAGATGGGTGAGCAAGCGAAAATGGGAAGCCTCTTTTAGCAACGAAAATGTTTGCAACGAAATGTGAAGAAAATACCCCATTCCATTGTTTTCCAAAACCACATAAGCCGGATTTTTTTCCGTTATATCGCCTTCAATAAATGCGTACATAGGCTTTCTTTGCTAATTTTTTAAAAAACTCTTAAAAAGCAGGCAAAAATACAACTTTTCGTGAAAAGAAAAGTTTCGTTTTTTACCAGGGTCTGTTTAGTACCATCAGCAAATTTAATTTTTTATCGGAATAAAATACAAAGTACGCACAATTTTATTACCAGATAAACAGCAATTCTCTGTATTTGGGCAAAGTCCATAGTCTATTGTGAATCATTTATTCCAGCTTGTCAATATTGTAACGAATTTGTTTTAGAAAAAACGGAAGGAAATCAGCCGGATACATACTTACTTCTGTGAGCATATTTTTATAGGATTTTATCGAATATTTTTCCTGTAAATAATTTCTTAAAAAAATCCTGTATTCAATTGAAAAAATACTTAGTTTTGAATATAAATACCTGAGACCAGGTTTATCAAAAAATTTAGAATATGGATAAAACAATGTTGAAAAAATTAGCTCTTGAATACCATGCTCAGGGGCGTCCGGGGAAAATAGAAGTTATACCAACAAAACCTACTGCTACCCAGCAAGATTTATCGCTTGCATACACGCCTGGGGTAGCCGAACCTTGTTTGAGAATACATGATAATCCCGAAGATGTGTATAAATATACGGCAAAAGGAAACCTGGTAGCAGTAATTTCCAATGGTACAGCCGTT
Source organism: Lentimicrobiaceae bacterium (assembly GCA_023227965.1). Taxonomy (NCBI): domain Bacteria; kingdom Pseudomonadati; phylum Bacteroidota; class Bacteroidia; order Bacteroidales; family Lentimicrobiaceae; species Lentimicrobiaceae bacterium. The sequence continues at coordinate 61,090 of JALOCA010000015.1, forward strand.
CTTGGGTTAGGGGATATTGGTACCGAAGCAGGAAAGCCTGTTATGGAAGGGAAAGGGGTGCTTTTTAAAATTTTTGCCGATATTGATGTGTTTGATATAGAGATAAATGAAAAAGACCCGAAAAAGATTATTGAAATCGTAAAAGCTATTGCACCCACCTTTGGCGGTATCAATCTCGAAGATATTAAAGCCCCCGAATGTTTTGAAATAGAGGATCGTTTGAAAGAGTGTCTCGACATTCCGTTGATGCACGACGATCAACATGGTACGGCAATTATCACCTCGGGGGCTATGTTAAATGCCCTCGAAATTACCGGTAAAAAAATTGAGGAAATTCGGATTGTGGTCAATGGTGCCGGTGCTGCTGCCATAAGTTGCACTAAGCTGTATATTAAGCTGGGTGTCAATCCTGAAAATATTATTATGCTCGATAGCAAAGGGGTGTTGCATCAAAACAGAACCGATTTAAATCCCATAAAACGCCAGTTTGCCACCTCAAAAAATATTTCAAATCTTCGTGAAGCAATTGCCGGTGCAGATATGTTTTTAGGGCTTTCGGTTGCCGGGCAAGTTGATCAGGATATGATACGCTCCATGGCTGCCAATCCCATTGTTTTTGCATTGGCAAACCCGTTTCCGGAAATCACTTACGAAGATGCAACCTCTGCACGCAAAGACATAATTATGGCAACAGGTCGTTCAGATTACCCCAACCAGGTGAACAATGTACTGGGATTCCCCTTTATTTTTAGGGGTGCACTTGATGTAAGAGCCACAAAAATCAACGACGAAATGAAGCTGGCTGCCGCCTATGCCCTTGCAGAACTTGCTAAACTGCCTGTCCCAGAAGAAGTAAACTTAGCCTACCACACAAACAATCTTAAATTTGGGAAGGACTATATCATTCCAAAACCTTGCGACCCCCGGCTTATTAGTACAATTCCTGTTGCAGTGGCACAAGCTGCCATGGATTCAGGAATTGCCTGTATGCCCATCAGGGATTGGGGTTTGTACAAAGAAGAACTTAGCCGAAGACTTGGTGTGGGAATTCCTTTAATCAGGCAAATAAAAGCCAAAGCTAAAGCCCAGCCTCAGAAGGTAGTTTTTGCCGAAGCAGAAAATTTTAAAATACTCAAAGCTGCCGAAATTGTACAAAGCGAAGGGATTGCATGTCCTATACTACTGGGCAATAAAGATTTGATAATACAAATAATCAGCGATAACGACCTCTCACTTGAAGGGGTTGAAATTATTGATCCCAAATCGAAAAAGGAAGAAAGCCGGCTTAGAAAATTTGCAGAGATTTATTTTGAAAAACGGCAACGCAAAGGCGTTACCCTGCAATCAGCTCTTGATACCATGCACCATCGTAATTATTTTGGACCTATGCTGGTTGAAACCTGCAAAGCCGATGCCATGATTTCCGGTCTTACCCGGAATTATCCCGATACCATTCGTCCTACCCTCGAAATTATCGGAAAGCACCCCGGCGCCCATGTTGTTTCGGGAATGTATATTATCAATACAAAAAAAGGACCTTTCTTTTTTGCCGATACTACCGTGAACCATCATCCCGACACGCAAACCATAGTCGAAATCACCCTTCAGACATATGAAGCCGTTAAAAAATTCGGAATATTGCCCCGGATAGCCTTACTGTCCTACTCTAATTTTGGCTCGGTAAAAGGAGAAGCTCCTTTGAAAATGCGTGATGCTGTTGCTATTCTGCATCGCGACTATCCCCATATCGTTGTTGACGGTGATATTCAGGCAAATTTTGCCCTGAACGAAGAAATGCTGAAAGAAAGTTTCCCCTTTTCAAAACTGATAGGAGGAAAAGCCAATACACTTATTTTCCCATTCCTCAGTGCAAGCAATATTGCCTATAAATTAATGCAGGAAATGGCAGGTATGGAAGCCATAGGTCCCATCCTGAACGGACTAAATAAATCGGTACACATCCTGCAAATGGGTGCAAGCGTTACGGAAATTGTAAACATGGTTACCATCGCTGTTATTTATGCACAGTCAGGAAATAAGCAGCAAACAAAATTATTGAATGATTGTTTATTAGCTACTGATCAGGAATAATAAACTGATTAAAAGTAATAAAACAGCATCATTAATTTATGAAAAGAATAACCGTTATTGGCGCCGGAAATGTTGGCGCAACAGTTGCTAATGTTATTGCACACAAAGACCTTGCACGCGAAGTGGTATTGGTAGATATTAAGGAAGGAGTTGCCGAAGGTAAGGCTCTCGATATTTGGCAGGCTTCTTCAATAAACCATTTTAATACCCGTGTAGTAGGAACCACTAACGACTATTTGAAAACCAAAGGGTCAAGTATCGTGGTCATTACTTCGGGCATGCCGCGCAAACCCGGAATGAGCCGTGATGACCTTGTGAAAACCAATGCAATTGTCGTAAAAGAAGTTACTGAAAAAGTAATCAAATATTCACCGGAAGCTATTATCATCGTGGTGTCGAACCCGCTTGATGCGATGAGCTATGTAGCCTATATGGTCTCGGGTAAGGACAGCCGAAAAGTTTTCGGTATGGCAGGAATCCTTGATACCGGTCGCTACCGAGCCTTTATTGCCGAAGCTCTTGACGTTTCGCCCAATACAGTGCATGCCTTGTTGCTGGGCAGCCACGGCGATACGATGGTTCCTTTGCCCCGTTACACCTCTGTTTCCGGAGTACCACTTACGGAACTGATGAATAAGGATGAAATTGATAAAATTGTGGAAAGAACCCGCCAGGGAGGTGGTGAATTGGTAAATCTTATGGGCACCTCTGCCTGGTATGCACCGGGAGCTGCTGCTGCACAGATGGTTGAAGCCATAGTAGATGATCAAAAACGCCTGTTCCCTGTTTCTGTATATTTGCAGGGTGAATACGGACTTAAAGATGTTTACGTGGGCGTACCTGTAAAATTGGGCGCTAACGGTATTGAACAGATTTTTGAATTAAAACTTTCGGCAGAGGAAAAACTAATGCTTGAACAATCTGCCGCTTCAGTAAAGGAACAAATAAAAATAGTTGAGAAAATGGGAATTTTTGATTAAAGATTTCCGGCATTTACAGAAAAAACACCGGGTGTCATACTTTATATTTATATTCTATTTTCTTTAACTCTTCATTGGCTTTTAATACCTTGCCTTTAAGCCCTTCTTTAAAGGAAACAAGTTTTGCGAAAAGTACATCGTCAGAAATACTTAAAATCTGGGCGGCAAGAATGCCCGCATTTTTGGCAGCATTAACACCAACAGTTGCTACCGGAATTCCGGGAGGCATCTGTAAAATAGAAAAAACAGAATCCAAACCGTCAAAAGTGGCTTTTATAGGAACACCTATCACCGGAATAGGTGTCATTGCGGCTATTACTCCGGGTAAATGTGCAGCCATTCCAGCCCCGGCTATTATAACACGTATGCCACGCTGATAAGCCCCTTTGGCAAATTCTTCTACTTTTTCCGGGGTGCGATGGGCTGATAAAGCATTCATCTCGAAAGGGATTTTCATCTCTTCACAAAAATCTGCAGATTCTTTCATCACAGGCAAATCAGACGTACTGCCCATTATTATACTCACTATAGGTTTCATTGTTATTAATTTGCTATCCATTGGTTAAATAGTTTACACCAAAAATCGGGGAAATATCCATAAACATTGTCAATTGACATAGGTATTATCCTTATGGAGGATTTCATTGTTTTACATTTTTTGCAAAGATAAAGATTGTAGTGTAATGTTAACATGATATGTTTATCTTTGCATCTTCTTATTTTATACCCCTTTTCCATGCAGATTCAAGTTAAGGACAAACAATTCGCACTATTTATCAAAGCAGAAGAAATTGATATGGCAATTTCTAAAGTTGCTGAAAATATCAATCATGATTACAAAGGTAAAATTCCTTTATTTCTTGGAATCCTTAATGGCTCGTTTATGTTTGCTTCCGATTTACTGAAAAAAATTACAGTAGATTGTGAAATTTCTTTTGTGAAAATAGCTTCTTATGCCGGAACACAAAGTACAGGTAAAATTAACAACCTGATTGGCTTAAACGAAGATATAAAAGGACGGCACATCATCATTCTTGAAGATATTGTTGATACCGGACACACTTTGGCATCTCTGCTTAAATATCTGGAATCATTTAAACCGGCAAGTGTAAAAATAGCCACCTGCCTTTTCAAACCTGCAGCTTTTACAAAGGAATACACAGTTGATTATGTGGGAAAAAACATTCCAAACGATTTCATTGTAGGATATGGTCTGGATTACGATGGCTTCGGAAGAAACCTTCCCGATATTTATAAAATTGTTTAATAATTACGTCTAATATGCTGAATATTATAATTTTTGGAGCACCTGGTGCCGGTAAGGGAACCCAGTCGGTTAAAATTGCTTCCCATTACAATCTTGTACACGTATCTACCGGAGATATTTTGCGCAATGAAATAAAACAACAGAGTGCTTTGGGCGCTCAGGCAAAAACTTTTATGGATAAAGGTGAATTGGTTCCCGATGACTTGCTGATTGCGATTATCAATTCGGTGATGATGAAGAACCAAAATACAAAAGGAATTATCCTCGATGGCTTTCCGCGCACAAAAGTACAGGCTCAGGCGCTCGACAATTTGTTGGATACACGCAAAACTCCTGTATCGGCAGTGATTGCCCTCGAAGCCGATGAAGAAGAGTTGATTGCCCGCCTACTCAATCGTGCCCTCGAGCTTGGGCGTGCCGACGACAAGGAAGATGTAATACGTCAAAGACTTGAGGTTTATAACAAACAAACCTCTCCATTAATTGATTATTACCGTTTGCAGGGAAAGTTTATTCCAGTGAAAGGTGTAGGCAGTGTTGACGAAATTTTTGACAATCTCTGTAAAATAATTAATACTATAAAATAATTCAGGGATATTTTTCTGATATTCAATTTTAAAAATTTCTTATGCCTTCAGATAACTTTATTGATTACGTTAAAATTTTTTTTCGTTCGGGAAATGGCGGACCTGGTTCGGTGCATTTTATCCGAAACAGGATGAATCCACGAGGCGGACCTGATGGAGGCGATGGAGGAAGAGGAGGTCATATCATTTTGAAAGGAAACAGCCAGTTGTGGACTCTTCTCCACCTTAAATACACCAAACATCTTATGGCTGAGAATGGTAATCCGGGAGGTGGCAACCTTAAAACCGGAGCTTACGGAAAGGACATCATCGTTGAAGTTCCTTTAGGTACGGTGGCACGCGATCCGGAAACGGGCGAAATAGAACTGGAAATAACCCAGGATGGCGAAACCCGTGTACTGATGCCTGGTGGCAGAGGAGGTTTGGGTAACGACCATTTTAAGTCGGCTACTCTACAGGCTCCTAAGTTTGCCCAACCAGGTGAACAGGGTATTGAAGCATGGAAAGTTCTGGAATTAAAGCTGCTTGCCGATGTCGGTCTTGTAGGTTTCCCTAATGCAGGTAAATCAACCTTGCTTTCAAAACTATCTGCCGCACGCCCCGAAATTGCCGATTATCCCTTCACTACCCTTCGTCCAAACCTTGGCATCGTTTCTTATTTCGATAAACAATCGTTTGTAATGGCTGACATCCCAGGCATCATCCAGGGCGCAAGCGAGGGAAAGGGGCTTGGATTACGATTTCTCAGGCACATAGAACGTAACTCGGTGCTTCTGTTTATGATTCCTGCCGATACCAAAAACATACGTTCCGACTACAAAGTTCTTCTTAATGAATTGAAACAATACAACCCCGAGCTTCTTGATAAAAATCGTATCCTTGCCATTACCAAAGCCGACCTACTCGACAATGAATTATTACAGGAACTGAAAAAAGAACTTCCAAAAGTAACGTCCGTCTTCATTTCATCTCATTCCGGTTTTGGTTTAAAAGAACTAAAAGACAAACTCTGGAAAGAATTGAATAAATAAAATTTTTCAAAATCATATTAATTTTTCAAAATCTGCAATCCACAATCTTAAATCTGAAATCTTAAATCTTAAATTAATTACGGTGCCTTCATTTCTCAACGCATTAGATACCTGGCTCTTTCTCGTGATTAACGGTTTGCACAATCGTTTTTTCGACGTCGTGATGTTTTGGGCAAGCGAAAAATTGACATGGATACCTGTTTACATTTTATTTATTTACTTTATCATAAAATATTACCATAAACAAAGCTGGATAATTTTCATTTCGGCAGCAGTTCTTATTACCTTAAGCGACCAGGTTTCGGTTGTTCTTTTCAAAAATATTTTTCATCGCTTACGCCCTTGCCACCAGGCTGATCTTGCAGCTTTCATTCATCTTGTAAATGGGAAGTGTGGTGGACAGTACGGTTTTATATCTTCCCATGCTGCCAATTTTTTTGCCCTTGCAACATTTTTGAGTGCTTTTTTAAAAGATAAGTTCAAATATTTTAAAACTGCAGTTTTTTTCTGGGCTTCATTTATTGCCTACAGCCGGATTTATCTCGGAGTGCATTTCCCGGGCGATGTTGTTATTGGTGCAATCACAGGAATTTTAATAGGCAAGATAGTTGTTATGCTTTGCCATAAAACACTGAGAACCTACTGCAAGCCAAAACCAACTGAGGGATAATTTTTTTACACCCGACAATTTTTTCCGGCACTTTTCAGATTGGATGACTCACATTAGTAAGGGTGATTGCTTCACTATAGCTATAGGAGACGCCACCTTGTTACCAAGTCGCTCCCTCTCCTATTCACCTACTCGCCTCTGCTGAGCTGTCCCGATTGTCGAGGAAGCAGAGTTACTGGATATAACCAGTAAGTTTGAGGTTATAAGGTGTGAACTACTGGTTATAGCTAATAAACCAGAGGTTATAGGGTGTGAACTATTAGTTATATGCGATTCTGAACAGTTAGAAAAAAGATACCTTTCTACAAAAAGTGGTAATCCAGGCATTTACAGATTTTATCGGCACTATTCCCGTTAAGCACTTTCTTGTTCCTTATATTTTATATCTGGATAGCATTTTGGTTTATTGTAATTGCAAAAAAACCAGATGACTATCGGTACTGCTATATCCCGAGTAGAAATGTAAAAAAAACCATCCCAATCCGTTGTATCTGTGTTCTATTTTGCAGATTGTGCGGATTGTGCAGATTGTGCGGATTGTGCAGATCGAATATCATTCATAACTTTTTATTTTTCTATTGCTCCAGACTCTACACTCACTGCTGCTTCACCCATTTCCCGCTATCTTTTACTTCTCCATTCTGCATTACCCGGTAAAAATACATGCTGGGATTTAGTGCTGAGGTATTTACTGAAGTGGTTTCGTTGATGTTTTGTTGTACTACCAACCTGCCGTTGGCATCGTACATCTCTAATTTCGCATCTTTTAATGTGGTTTGGATGTATAGAGTGTTGGTGCCGGGGTTGGGTAAGAGTTGAAAAGTATTTTCCTTTTCATTTTTACTGATTCCTGTGATATAATCGCATGAGGAAGCAATGTTTGTGGAAAAATATCCCAAAGTATTATCTTCATAACACCTTAATGGACCACCTTCAAAAACATCCAAAATATTACAAAGCATGGTAAGTTCGGGCAACATATAAGAATCTATTGAACCTATACTTTCATATGCTTGTGAGCCAAGCATCCAATGAGAGTTTTCAGCGGCTTGTAGCGTTAAACTTCTCAAACGTGTTCCATTTACGACGACTGAACTGGTATCGGTAACTATTACTTCTCCAATAGTATCGCATTCTATGTCAAAAGTATGTGGAATAACCCAGGAATCTCCCGGTTTTGCAGAAAAATCATAAAGAGTATAAAACTGATTATTTCTGAGAATATATACTTTATCGTTATCCGAGTAAGTATATTCTTTGCCCATGATTACAGTATCATAAACAATATTAACATGATCATAAGAAAACAATGTTTTTACAAGTTCGCGACATTGTTTATCCATGATTGTGGTGTCCTTACCGGCTTCTATCTTAATATAGCCGTCTATCCAAAAATTTGTATAAGAATAATACCAAACGGCACCCAT